>JBJTGD010000128.1:0-4611 GCA_046093735.1 Acidimicrobiia bacterium
GACCCACGGCAGTTCGTTGCTCATCGCTGCTCCTTCTGCTCGTTCCGACGGTCAGCGAGAGGCCCCCGTAGGAGCCGTCCCGGACGGGCCCCGGTGGATGCACCATGGCGCAACGTCACCTGCCCGCCCACGATGGTGGCGGCGATGCCCGTGGCGCCTTGCACGATGCGCGCCGCACCGGCCGGGAGATCGCGGACGAGGCGGGGCATGGCTGGTGCCACCGTGTCCGGGTCGAACACGTTCAGGTCGGCCACCAGGCCCTCGCGCAACAGTCCTCGGTCGGCGAATCCCCAGGCACGGGCGGGGGCCAACGTCATCATGCGCACGGCCTCGGGGAGCGTGAAGTCGCCGCGCTCGCGCACCCAGTGGGCGAGGAAGTGGGTGAAGATCGACGAGTCCGACATCTGGCTGACGTGCGCTCCGGAGTCGGAGAAGGTCATCACCGTGTGGGGCGACCGCATGACGTCGCGCACTGCGTCGGCGTCGAACGGCAGGTTGTTCTGCACGAAGAAGAGTTCGAGATCGGACTCGAGGGCGAGGTCGATCATCGCTTCGGCAGGATGGACACCTCGGGCGGCCGCCACCTCGGCCACCGTCGGATTCGGCGGCACCGGGGCGTCGAGCACGCGCATCCGCTCGAAGTCGGGCGGTCGGGCCTCGCCCCCGAACGTGTCGGCGTAGACCGCGACACGCGCAGCATCCACCAGGCGGCGCCGCTTCTCGGGGTCATGCAGCGCCGCTTCGAACGCCTCCTGACCGGCGGCGCGAGTGTCGGCCCATTCCGGGATCGAGTCGAACGGCAGTTGACTGCGGAACGACGACATCGTGCCGATGCCCCGGGGATGGGTCATGCCCGTCATCCGTCCACCGGCGGCCAATGTCGCCTCGATCAGTTCGAGCGGGCGACTCGACGAGGATGTGGCCCCGATGAGGAACGGCACACCGGACTCGGCTGCCAGCCACACCAGTTCGGCATCGCGCTGCGCCCGTCGCTCGGGGGTGGGGGGATCCTCCACCATCTGGAAGGTGCCCACGCCCAGCGCACCCATGGCCATGACCAGCGTCTCCACCTCGCTCCACTCGGCCAGACGCGACGCCACCGGATCTCCTGGCGGCGTCATGTGATGAACAGTGCGCGAAGTGGTGAAGCCCCAGGCCCCGGCTCGCAGCGCCGACTGCAACTCGCCGACCATGGCGGCGACGTCGTCCGCAGTGGCGGGTTCCTCGAAGGCCCTCTCCCCCATGACGAAGGAGCGCAGCGCGCTGTGTCCGATGTTCGACGCGTAGTTGATGCTCTTCGGCGCGGCATCGACGGCGTCGAGATACGACGCGAAATCGGTCCAGTCCCAGCGGAGGCCGGCGGCCATGGCCGCCGCCGAGATGTCCTCGGACCGTTCGATGCTGCGCACGGCGAGATCCTCGGCGCCTGCCCGCACCGGCGCGATGGTGAACCCGCAGTTGCCCATCACCACCGTCGTCACACCGTGCCAGCACGAGTTCGAGCCCTGCTCGTCCCAGAACACCTGGGCGTCCATGTGGGTGTGTCCGTCGATGAAGCCCGGGGTCACCGCCATCCCGGTGGCGTCGATCTCCTCGGCGCCCCGACCGGTCACGCGTCCGATCCGCTCGATACGTCCGGCGCGGACCGCCACATCGGCGCGGAACGCAGGCAGACCCGTGCCGTCGATGACGGTGCCACCACGGATGACGAGATCGAACTCCACGTTCAGGCGTCCGGGCGCAACAGCACCTCGTGGATCGTGCCGTCCAGGTCGGTGAAGCCGAGTTCGCGGGCCAGCGCGGCCGAGGCGAAGGGCCGACCCGAACGTTCGGCGAGGTCGGGGGCGTCGGCCAGGGCCACCACGGCGCGTCCGAGGAAGCGCGGCGTCTCCGCCCCCGAGAGATCGAACCGACCCTCGCCCGGCAGCTCGATGTAGACCTCGTCACCGTCACGGGTGGCACCCAGATCCAGCAACTCGGTGTGCACCAGCCCGGGCCACAGGGAGACCACGGCCACGCCCGTCCCGGCCAGATCCACCGCCATGTCGGCGGTCATCTTGTCGACGGCCGCCTTGCCCACGCCGTACACGACGTTGTGCCCGTAGGACACCGCGCCCGACGACGACACGTTCACGATGAGACCACCACCGTTGGCCAACAGCAGTGGCGCCGCGAACACGCTGGCCACGTAGTGCGAACGGGTACCGATGTCGATGACCTGGTCCCACGCCTCGATCGGGAGTTCCCAGAAGCGCTTGCCCAGCCACGGCACCAGATCGGGCGCCGAGTAGACGTTGTTCACGAGGATGTCGAGACGTCCGTGGTCGGCGGCGACGCGGGCGAACAGGGCCTCCACCTGCGCGTCATCGTGGTGATCACAGGCCACGGCGATGCCGGTGCCGCCCAACTCCTCGATCTCGGCCACCGTCTGTCCGATGGTGCCCGGAATGGCACCGGGTTCCACCGACCGACCGGTCACGTAGACCGTGGCCCCCGAAGCGCCCAGTTCGAGCGCGATCCCCTTGCCGATGCCCCGACTGGCACCGGTCACGACGGCGACGCGCGCCTCCGCTGACTCCATGTGGATCCCCTCCCCGCGGCCACCGGCCGCCCGAGCAGCGTAGCGACACCCGCTCGGCCACAAGAGCCGAGCACTACCCTCGGCCCATGGCCGATCATGATCTCGTCATCCGCAACGGCACCGTCGTCGACGGGACCGGAGGACCGGCGCGCGCCGCCGAGATCGCCGTCGACGACGGCGTCATCACGCTCGTCGGACACGTGCCGGGCACCGGCGCCACCGAGCTCGACGCCACCGGCCTGCTGGTGACCCCGGGATGGGTCGACATCCACACCCATTACGACGGTCAGGTGACGTGGGACGAGACGCTCGGGCCTTCGAGTTGGCAGGGCGTCACCACCGTGGTGATGGGCAACTGCGGCGTGGGGTTCGCCCCGGTCACGGCCGACCGTCGCGACTGGCTGATCCAGGTCATGGAGGGCATCGAGGACATCCCCGGCACCGCACTCCACGAGGGCATCACATGGGCGTGGGAGACCTACCCGCAGTACCTCGAGGCCATCGACACGCCGCACGCCATCGACTTCGGGGCGATGGTCCCCCACGGTGCAGTGCGCGGCTACGTGATGGGTGATCGCGGCGCCGACCATGCCGAGGTGCCCACGGCGGCCGAGATCGAACGGATGGGCGCCATCGTGGCCGACGGGGTGGCCGCCGGAGCGCTGGGCTTCTCCACCTCTCGCACCGTGGCGCACCGCGCCGCCGACGGACGGCACACCCCCACCCTCACTGCCGGGCACGACGAACTGCTCGGCATCGCCGCCGCCATGGGCGCCACCGGTCGCGGCACCATCGGCCTCGTAGCCGACCTGTTCGACCTCGACGCGGAATGGCCGCTGGTGCGGGGCATGGCCGAGGTTTCGGGACGGCCGGTGACGATGACCCTGTTGCAACGACCCGACTTCGCCCCCGACGAGTACCGACGGATCCTCGACCGCATCGCCGAGGCCAATGCCGATGGTCTCACCATCACCGGTCAGGTGGCCTCCCGCCCCGTCGGGCTCATCATGTCGCTCGAGGGTCGGGTGCACCCGTTCATCACGTCTGCGACCTACCAGTCTTTGGCTGCGCTTCCTCTGGACGAGCGCGTCGAGCGACTGCAACAGCCGACGGTTCGAGCCGCGATCCTCGACGAGGTGCGCGCCACCGGTTCACCGATGGCCGGGAGACTCCTGTTCGCCCTCGTCGACCCGCCGCGTTACGACCCGACACCCGACGAAGCACTCGATCTCGACGCCGCCTACGACGTCCTCCTGGCCGACGACGGCAACGGGCGGATCTACGTACCCGTCATGAACTTCGTCGAGGGCGATCTGCGCGCCACGCGCGAGATGATCGTCGACGACCACACCGTCCCCGGCCTGGGGGATGCCGGTGCGCACTGCACCATGATCTGCGACGGATCGTTCCCCACCCACTGGCTCCAGTACTGGGGTCGTGACGCCGCCTCCGCCGACCGATTGCCGATCGAGTGGTTGGTCAAGCAGCAGACGGCCGACACTGCCGCGGTCTTCGGCCTGACCGATCGGGGCGTCCTGGCCGCCGGAAAGCGAGCCGACGTCAACCTCATCGACTTCGACGCGCTGTCCATCGGCGTACCCGAGATGCTCCACGACCTCCCGGCCGGCGGCAAGCGTCTCGTGCAGCGCGCTCGTGGCTACCGCGCCACGATCGTGGCCGGCGAGGTGGTGGCCCGCGACGGCCGACTCACCACTGCTCGGCCCGGTCGGCTCGTGCGCGGCGATCACGCCGCCCGATGACCGCCACCATCGATCGCCTCGATCCGTCACGACGGTCGGAGGCCATCGCCGCCGCCAGTCGCGCCTTCTGGCCCGACCCGTTGTTCGGATGGTTCGCCCGCGACGAGGTGCAGGAACACCGGATGCTCCCCATCTTCCTCGGAGCGCTGGTGCGTGATGCGCTTCCCCTCGGTGACGTGTGGTCGGCCACCATCGGCGAGCGGGTGGTGGGCACCGCCGCCTGGTACCGACCGGGCACCCTGCCCCGGAACCGTCGACGCGAGGCACGGA
>JBJTGD010000129.1:0-2632 GCA_046093735.1 Acidimicrobiia bacterium
GGTCACGCCTTCCACACCAGCCGGTGGGACTACGACTACACCGGTGGCGACTCCACGGGTGGACTGGTGGGCCTGGCCGACAAGCGGGTGGGCATCATCGGTACGGGCGCCACCTCGATCCAGTGCATCCCCCATCTGGGGCAGTGGGCCGAGCACCTCTACGTGTTCCAGCGCACGCCCTCCTCGGTGGACGTGCGCGGGAACGCGCCGACCGATCCGGAGTGGGCGACCTCACTGCCCCCGGGCTGGCAGCAGGACCGCATCGACAACTTCGGGATCCTCGTGTCCGGCGGGTACGCCGAGGTCGATCTGGTCAGCGACGGTTGGACCGACATCATCCGCCGACTCACCAGCCTGGGCATGGCCGAGATGATCGCCAAGGGCATGGGTCCCGAGGAGATCGCCGCCCAGATGGAGTTGATCGACTTCGAGAAGATGAACGAGATCCGCGCCCGCGTCGATGAGTTGGTGGACGACCCGGCCACCGCCGAGGCCCTCAAGCCCTGGTACCGACAGTTCTGCAAGCGGCCGTGCTTCAACGACGACTACCTGCCCACCTTCAACCGACCGAACGTGACCCTGGTCGACACCGGTGGGCGCGGCGTGGAGCGGATCACCGCCCGGGGCGTGGTCGTCGACGGCACCGAGTACGAACTCGACTGTCTCATCTTCGGCACCGGGTTCGAAGTGGGCACCGACTACGTGCGCCGCGCCGGGTTCGATCTGGTCGGCGAGGGCGGCGAGACGCTTTCGGCCAAGTGGGGTCGCGAGGTGGCCACGTTCCAGGGCCTGATCTCGCACGGGTTCCCCAACTGCTTCTTCATGGGCGGTGTGCAGTCAGGGGTGTCGCCCAACTTCACCGAGCTCTACAACGAACAGGCCATCCACCTCGGCCACATCATCGGTGAGGCCGAACGCCGAGGTGCGGCAGTGATCTCCACCACGGCCGAGGCCGAGGCCGAGTGGGTGGCTGTCATCCGGGCCAGCGACATGAGTCGCGCCGACTTCCAGACCGAGTGCACCCCCGGCTACTACAACAACGAGGGCCGACCCGGCGAGGGGCCGGGCTGGTTCGGGGGCAACTACGGCGGAGGCGCACAGGCGTTCTTCACCCTGCTGCGCGACTGGCGCGCCACCGGCCAGATGGCCGGGCTCGAACTTCACTGAGAACGGACGATCCCGGAGCTGCGGCGATTCGCGTCAGGCCGAGGCGGGCGCCGGGACCGCATCGTCGGCCGGCGGCGGGTTCTCGTGGTTGTGCACCGGCTGGGGCTCGCCCTCACCCTTGCGCAGCAGGAACGAGGACAGGAGCGTCATGAGAGCCAGTACCACCGCCACGATGAGCATCGTGTTGCGGAAGGCCCCGCCGTACGAGGTCACCGCGTCGGTGAGGGCCTGCTGCCCGACCGAGGTCGACGGCGCCGTGCCGGTCGAGGCGTAGGCACTGACGGCATCGAGACCGGTCGAGATCTGGTTGGGCTGCACACCGGCCTCGGTGAGTCGCTTGACGATGCCACCGTCGGTCATCTTGTCGATCATCACCGTGGAGAGGGCGAAACAGAGTGAGTAGAAGAACTGTCCGAAGGTGGTGCGGGAGGACGACACCGGTCCGAGGAACTTGGCCGGGGCTTCGCGCAGGATCAGGTTGCCGAATGGCACCGAGGCCACGACGACACCGCCACCGACCAGGACCAGTCCGGGCACGAAGCCGAGCAGACCCTTCGAGGAGTGGAGCAGGGCGAGGAACACGAAGCCGATCGTCGTCATCGAACCACCGATGAAGCCGGCGGTGCGGTTGGTCATCCCCTTGGCCATCATCCGACCGGTGAGGAGACCACCGACGATGCCGGCAAGCATGAGCGGCAACTGCCACACCGAGACCTCGGAGGTCTTGAGGCCGTTCACGTACTGCCACAGGTTCGTCGCCTGGAGAAAGGCCACCGAGTTGCCGAAGTTGTAGAGGAAGCCGAGGCAGATGGCGGCGAGGAAGACCGGCGAGCGGAACAGTTCCATCGGGAAGAAGTGACCGGGGTACTTCGACTCCCACACCGCGAACGCGACCAGCAACACGACGCCGAGGATGATGGGGATGAGCGTTCCAGGAGCGGTGAGGCTCTTGGCCAAGTGGCTGCCGCCGTAGAGGAACGACACGACGCCGATGGCGAGCAGCAACTGGCCAAGGACGTCGAGGCTGCCGCCCTTCACCCGAGGCTGCTTGGGCAGGATGAGCGGCACGAGGAAGAAGCCGATGACGTTCACGACCGGGAAGATGAGGAAGGCCACTCGCCAGTTCACCGAGGTGAGCGCACCGCCCACGAACGTGAGGACGAGCGTTGCCACCATGAGCACGGCGGTGAAGACGCCGAGCGCACCGGCCAGCTTGTCCGGCGCCACTACGGCCTTGAGATAGGCGAACGAGGCGCCGTAGACCGCGCCGAGTCCGATACCCACGATGGCCATGCCGAGGAAGTACATCCACGTCGCGGCGGCGATCGACACGACGATGGTGCCGGCGGCGCCGACGAGCAGCGCGCCCATGAGGACGTTGCGACGGCCGAGGCGATCGGCCATCAACCCGGTGGTGATCACCGTTGCGGCGATGGCGAGCGTCTGCATACTGGCGGCCAGGGCC
>JBJTGD010000130.1:0-2667 GCA_046093735.1 Acidimicrobiia bacterium
CGCTCCGGCACGAGGAGGCCGCTAGGCCGGCACGGCGCCCACGACGACCGCCACGGCGAGCATGACGAGTGCGAGGACGGCCGCCCGCCAGATCACCTTCTTGTGGAAGTCGGCCAGATCGACGCTGGCCAGTGAGATGAGCAGCAGCGTCGCCGGGACCAGCGGGCTGGTCATGTGGACGGGTTGGCCGACGATGGAGGCGCGACCAATCTCGACCGATGTGATGCCGTAGTCGCTCGCGGCATCGGCCAGGACGGGGAGCACTCCGAAGTAGAAGGCATCGTTGCCCATGATGAACGTCATCGGGATGCTCACCAGTCCAGTGATGACCGCGAACCAAGACCCCAGCCCCGGCGGCACCAGGTCGACGATTGCGTTGGCCATCGCCGAGTCCATCCCGGTTCCGTCCATGACGCCGACGAGGACCGCCGCGGCGAAGACCAGGGCGACCACCGACACGATCGCAGGGCCGTTGACCTTGATCCGCTCGGACTGCTCGTCGACACTGTTGGGGAAGTTGACGACGATCGCGATGGCCGAGGCGCCCATGAACAGCAGCGCGAGCGGCAGGACGTTCATCACGAGCATGACGAGCAGGACGACGGTCAGCGCCAAGTTGAACCAGATCAGTTTGGGGCGCAGCGTGTCTCGGTTCGGATCCAGGCCGGTGATCACTTCGGTAGCCACGACCGTGCCAACGTCGGGGGTGGGTTCCTGCGCATCGACCTCGGAGACGGCACCGGTTCCCCGGCGCGCAGGCGGGGCGAGCATCCCGTCTGGCACTCCGGCGGCTTGCAGGCGGCGGCTTTCCGCTCGCCCCAGCAGGAACGCGAACACCAGTACGACCCCGATCGCGGCTGCCATCGAAGGCAGCATCGGAAGGAACAGGGCGTCGGGCGGAACGTTCAGCACCGTCGCCGCACGGATCGTCGGACCACCCCAGGGGACGATGTTCATGACCCCGTTGGCCATGCAGGCCACCACCGTCAGCACGACCGGGCTCAGGCCCAGCTTCAAGTAGACCGGCAGAAGCGCCGACACCGTGATGATGAAGGTCGTCGAGCCGTCACCGTCGAAGGAGACCACGCTTGCGAGCACGGCTGTGCCGACGACCAGTCGGACGGGGCTGTTGCCGACCACGCGCAGGATCCCGCGGATCAACGGATCGAACAGGCCGACGTCGATCATGAGCCCGAAGTAGATGATCGCGAAGACGAGCAGGGCCGCGGTCGGGGCGAAGTCCTTGATCGAGTTCATGATCGCGCCGGTGACACCGCCGTCGGGGACCGTTGCGGCACCGAGGGCCTGGGCGATCACCGCGAAAACCCCAGGCACGAGGATGAGCGCGATGACCGGCGTGAGCCGCTTGGTGAGGATCAAGAACATGAACACGGCGATCATCGCGAAACCCAGGAACACGATCACGACACTGAACCTCGACTCTTGGGGGAACCAGCGGGGATCTCCCTGCGGGCCGACATGCTACTGATGCCAACAAGCCTCGGGGCGCTGGTCGCGCCGTTAGGCGGTGACGGGCTCGGCCAGATATGCCGCCAGGACATAGGCAGCGCGTTGCAATACCCCGTCCTCTCCGATGGCTTCGATGCCAACGTGGAACGGGCCGACGCGTTGATCAGGACGCTCGAGGCGGACGGACGCCACGCCGGTCTGCTCGTGCTCCCGGCGTTCTCGTTCACCGGATGTCCCGAGACCGGCGAGCAGGCCGCAGCGATGGCCGAGGCCGCCCTCGGTCGTTCCGTGCAGGTGGCCAGCGATTTCGCCACCCGCACTGGACGTCATGTGGTGTGCAGCCACATCGAGCGTGAGTCGGAGCAACTGTTCCACCGCTGCGTGATCATCGAGCCGGGTGGGACGGTGGTCGGTGCCTATCGCCAGACCCATCTCGATCCGTCGATGGACTGGGCGACGCCCGGTGAGGACCTTCCGGTGTTCGACACCGCCATCGGTCGGATCGGCATGCTCACGAACGAGGACGCGCGGTTCCCGGAGGCGAGCGGTGTCCTGGCCGTTCGTCGCGCCGATCTCATCGCCGTGCCGACCCGCTGGCACGGCACCTACGGCGGATGGCTCCATGACGCGGCGGGACTGTTCGCCCATCGCTACCCGACGAACACGATGGCGCACTGGTATGCCATCGCCAAGACGTCACAGGCCTACACCGTCGTGGCCAACTCGGTGGGGGAGGGATGTCAGGGATCCAGTGGCATCTTCACCATCGATCCGGTGGACTCCGATGAGCCCCCGGTCGTCGGCTCGATCGACGGGACGGAGGTCGTGTCGATGCAGTTCCGCACCCTTGCCGAACCGACCTCGTGGATGAGTCAGGAACGACTGGTGGGGGGACGACGGGCGGATCTGGCGGTTCCCGTCGTGCTCGACCCGGCGTCAAGTTCGCGCAGTGGCGCAACTCGTCGGGGTACGACATGGGGAGCTGGTCGGCCTATCGGCAGTGACGGGTTGGCCCAGACCGATCCAGAATCCTTTCAAGTGGCAGGCTGCGCCCACCCGGCCCGAAGGTGCGAAGCGCGCTCGGAGGGACTCGAACCCCCAACCTTCTGATCCGTAGTCAGATGCTCTATCCAATTGAGCTACGAGCGCAGCGGAGGAGACGATACCGGCCCCGTCGGGCCCTCGGGAAATCCACGC
>JBJTGD010000131.1:0-7583 GCA_046093735.1 Acidimicrobiia bacterium
CCATCGATGTGGTCACCACCGCGGCGCCGGGTATCCGCGACCTGCTGGTGCTGGGCCGGGTCAAGGCCATGGAGGTGGCCGGCGCCGCCGAGGTGATCGTGCTCGACGCTCCGGCCGCCGGCCACGCCATCGAGTTCCTGCGTTCCCCCACCGGACTGCGGGCCGCGGTGGGTTCCGGACCCATCGCCTCGCAGGCCGACGGGGTGCTGGAGATGCTGGCCGACGGCTCGCGCTGTCGGGTGGTGCTGGTGACGGTGCCGGAGGAGACCCCGGTGACCGAGGTGGTGGAGACGGCCTTCGCCCTGGAGGACGAGATCGGCGTGCACCTCGGGCCGGTGATCGTGAACTCCGTGCTCGATGCGCCCGATGGTCTCGACCGCGACCCGGGCGAGGTGGCGACCGCCGACGACATGGCGCTCGCCGCACTGCAGGCCGCAGCGAAGTTCCGTCTCGAACGAGTGGAGCGTCAGCGGGCGCAACTCGAACGACTCGACGCACTGTTGCCGTTGGAGCGCATCGAGTTGCCGTGGCTCCCCACCGTCACGCCCGGCCCGACCGAACTGGAACGACTGACCGATGCCCTCGATGCCGGACTGGCATTGATGGCCGCACCCGGAGCGACGACATGAACGCGCTGGCCCGAGTGCTCGACGAGCGCGAGGTACTGGTGTGCGTCGGCACCGGTGGGGTGGGCAAGACCACGACCGCCGCAGCACTGGCCATGGCCGCAGCACGACGCGGTCGACGGGTGTGCGTGCTCACCATCGATCCGGCCCGTCGTCTGTCCGATGCCATGGGCATCGACGGGGATCTGGCGCTGGGCAACGAGCCCCGGCGCATCGACCTGCCCGACACCACAGCTGCACCCGCGGGAGGAACCGATGGGAGTGGTGACGGTGAGTTGTGGGCAGTGATGCTCGACACCGCCACCACCTTCGACGCGCTCATCGCCACCTACGCGCCGACCCCGGCGCAGGAACGGACGATCGTCACCAATCGTTTCTACCGCAACATCGCCGACTCGATGTCGGGCGCGCACGAGTACATGGCCATGGAGAAGTTGTACGAACTGCACGCCGACGAACGGTTCGATCTCGTGGTGGTCGACACGCCGCCCACCACCAATGCCATCGACTTCCTCGAGGCCCCCGATCGCATCCGACGGTTCCTCGACCACCGTCTCTACTCGGTGCTGGTCACTCCCACGGGCGGTCTGGCCCGAGTGGCCAACGCTGCGGCGCGCACGTTCCTGCGCAGCGTGGCCCGGATCGTGGGCGCGTCGGTGGTCGATGACGCCATCGAGTTCTTCGCCGCCTTCGACGGGATGGAGGACGGGTTCCGGGCCCGGGCCGCCGCCGTGGAGCGACTGCTACGGGCCGAGGGCACGGCGTTCGTGGCCGTGGCCTCGCCCCGGGCCGATGTGGTGCGCGACGTGCTGGCCTTCACCGCGCTGCTCGGCGGCACCGGCATCACCACCGAGGCCGTGGTGGTGAACCGGGTCCACCCCCGGTTCATTTCGGCCGTGCCGAAGGGTCTCGACGATCCGGCCCTGGCTCCGTTCGCCGCAGTGCTGGCCGAGTCGGTGGCCATCACCGACGCCGAGGACGCCGCCATCGGCCCCCTCGAGGAACTGCTCGGGGCCGAGGTCGTGCGGGTGCCACTGCTGGACGCCGATGTGCATGATCTGGCCGCACTCGATGCCCTCGGTCCGCTGCTGCTGGCCGAAGGGTGAACCACCATCGAACGGTGCGGGGTCCATCGGGTCGCTCCGGTACTGTCTGCGCCGTGCCCACCATCCTGCTCGCCACCGATGCCGACCATGTGCTCGACGAGGTCGATGCAGCCCTGGCCGACGACACCACCGCGGTGTACCGCGTGCGTCGGGGCATCGACGTGCTCCGAGCCATCGACACGGTGACGCCCGATCTGGTGATCCTCGACGAGCAGATCGGCAACATGGGTGGCATCGCCACCTGCATGGCCATCCGCAATGCCGAGAGCGTCGATGCCATCCCGATCACCGCGGTGCTGGTGCTGCTCGACCGGGCCCATGACTCGTTCCTGGCCCGTCGGGCCGAGGTGGACGGTTGGCTGATCAAGCCCCTCGATGCCGTGCGGCTGCGCGAGGCGGCTCGCGTGCTCATGTCGGGTGAGGCCTACGCCGATCCCGTCGACCCGCTGTCGGGCGACGTGACCGACGTGACCGACGGGGCCGACGTGACCGATGTGATCGACGCCACCGACGCCTCCGAAGCCACCGACACCACCGTCACCGTCTGAGGCGAACCGCGGGTTCGTGGCCCCCGGGCGGGGTCCGTTAGAGTCGCCCCTCCGACGGGCTGTGGCGCAGCTTGGTAGCGCGCTTCGTTCGGGACGAAGAGGTCGTGGGTTCGAATCCCGCCAGCCCGACCACGTCAGAGGGCCCCGGCCGATGGCCGGGGCCTTCGTCGTGTACCGCTCCGGTTCCGGGCGACGACCGCCGCCGCTCAGCCCCGACGGGCCAGCAGTTCCTCGGCGATCTGCACCGCGTTGAGGGCCGCACCCTTGCGCAGGTTGTCCCCGGACAGGAACAGCGACAAGCCGTGCTCGACGGTGGAATCGACCCTGATGCGCCCCACGAACGTGGGGTCGACCCCGGCGGCCATGAGGGGCGTGGGCACGTCGACCAGTTCGACGCCGGGAGCCTTCACCAGGAGTCGACGGGCGGTCTCGGGCGTGATCGGACGGTCGAACACCGCCGACACCGACAGGGAGTGGCCCGTGTACACCGGCACGCGCACACAGGTGACGGTGACAAGCAGCTCTGGCAGTTCGAGGATCTTGCGGCTCTCGTTGCGGAGCTTCTGCTCCTCGTCGGTCTCACCGAGCCCGTCGTCGACGAGCTTCCCGCAGAACGGCACCACGTTGTACGCGATCGGGGCCACGAACTTCTGCGGGGCGGGGAACTCCACGGCCGTGCCGGCCATGGCCAGCGCGGCAGCGCCGTCGCCGACCTTCACCACCTGCTCCTCGAGCTCAGCCGTGCCGGCCAACCCACCACCGGAGACCGCCTGGAACGTGGTGACGTTCATGGACACCAGCCCGGCCTCGGCGGCCAGCGGCTTGAGCACGGGCATGGCCACCATGGTCGTGCAGTTGGGATTGGCGACGATGTTCTTGGGGATCGAATCGAGCGCATGCGCGTTCACCTCGGGCACCACCAACGGCACCTCGGGATCCATGCGCCACGCCGACGAGTTGTCAACGACGATGGCCCCACTCTCGGCGACGCGCGGTGCCAGGATCGTCGATGTGGCGCCGCCCGCCGAGAACAGCACGATGTCGAGACCGGCGTAGTCGGCGGTGTCGGCGGCCTCGACCTCGATCTCGCCATCGGCCCACGGCAGACGTCGACCCGCCGAGCGGGACGAGGCGAACAGACGGAGTTGGGTGAGGGGGAACTGCCGCTCGGAGAGGACGGCGCGCATCACGCCGCCCACCTGACCAGTCGCTCCCACGATGCCGATGCGCATAGGGTCGGAACCCTACGGGAGGGCCCTTGCGGTCACCAACCCGATTCCAGGGTTACGCGATCCCGCTCCAGGACCGGTCGAGGCGACCGACCAGCGTCCGGTTCAGTCGACGTAGACGGGGCCGTCGGCCAGACCGAACCGGTCGTGGAGGGCCTGCACGGCCAGTTCCACCTGGGCCTCGGCCACCACGCAACTGACGCGGATGGCCGAGGTGGCGATCATCTCGATGTTGATCCCGTTGTCGGCCAGGGTCTCGAACACCGTGGCGGCCACACCGGGGTGGGACTTCATCCCCGCGCCCACCACGCTGACGCGGGCGATGGCCGGCTCGCTAGTCACACTGCTGGCCCCGATCTCGGCGGCGTGGTTCTCGCAGATGGCGATGGCGGACGACAGTTCGCCGTGGGGCACGGTGAACGAGATGTCGGTGACACCGTGATCGGAGGTGTTCTGCACGATGAGATCGACGTTGATGTCGGCGTCGGCCAGCGCCCGGAAGACGCGAGCGGCGATGCCCGGCCGGTCGGCCACACCGCCGATCGTGACCTTGGCCTCGTCGGCATCGTGGACGACGGCCGAGACGATGGCCTGTTCCATTGACGGATCCTCCTCGGTGACGATCGTCCCCGGTTCCCACGTGAACGCAGAACGCACGTGCAGGTCGACCTTGTGGGTGCGGGCGAACTCGACCGAACGCATCGCCGGCTTGGGACAACCGTTGGCCGTCATCTCCAGCAGTTCGTCGAACGAGACGCGTTCCATCTTGCGGGCATTCGCCACGATCCGCGGATCGGTGGTGAACACCCCGGTGACATCGGTGTAGAGCTCGCACGAATCGGCGCCCAGCGCGTGGGCCAGCGCCACCGCGGTGGGGTCGGATCCACCACGTCCGAGGAAAGTCACGTTGTTCTCGGGTGACACCCCCTGGGCCCCGCCGACGACGGCCACGCGTCCGGCGGCGAGCGCCTCGACCACGCGGGTGGGTCGCACTTCGACGATCTTGGCATTGCGATGGGTGGAGTCGGTGAGGAAGCCGGCCTGCGAGCCGGTGAACGATTCGGCCTCGATACCGCGGTCGGCTATGGCCATGCACAACAGGGCCATGGCCTTGCGCTCCCCGGCGGTGACGAGCATGTCCATCTCGCGCCCCGGTCGGGTGTCGGACACCTCGGCGGCGATGCGCAGCAGGTCGTCGGTCTCCTTGCCCATGGCCGAGATGACCACCACGACCTGGTCGCCGCGCCGAACGGTGCGGGCCACGTGATCGGCCACGGCGCGTATGCGGTCGGGATCGCCGACCGAGGTGCCACCGAACTTCTGGACGAGGAGCGCCACGGCCGAGACGCTACCGGTCGACCCTGTCGGTTCCGGAATCGCTTCTAGGCTCGGCGCGTGGCCACCAACTCCGACCGACGTCGCCGCGAATCCGACCGTGAGCGTCGGCAGGAGGCGATCCAGCGGCAGCGGTCCCGGGCCGCGCGACGGCGCAAGCTGCTGGCTGCGGGAATCGGCATCGTGGTGGTGCTGGCCGGGTTCGCCGGCTTCCTCGGTGCGCGCGACACCCGCACGTCGACCACGACGACCACGGCGTCGACCACCACGTCGACCGTGCTGCCCGCCGATGGCGTGGCGCCGGTACCGGCGGCGCCCGGAGCCACGCTCACCGGCCCGACGCCGTGTCCGGCCGAGGACGGATCGTCGCCCCGCACCACCCGGTTCGCCTCGGCTCCGCCCACATGCATCGACACCGACCGGTTCCTGCGGGCCCGCTTCAGCACGACGGCCGGCGACTTCACCGTGCAGTTGAACCCTCGACGAGCACCGCAGACCGTGAACACCTTCGTGGTGTTGGCTCGGTACCGCTACTACGACGGCCAACCGCTCACCACCGTGCGTACCCGCGGGTCGTTCTCGTTCGGTATGGCCTTCACCGGGAGCGGCGGCGAACCAGGCTTCGCCATCCCCGGCGAGATCCCGGCCGCCGGGACCGTGTTCACACCCGGTTCCCTGTCGATGGCGCCGGCCTCGGCGTCGAATGGCATCGGCGGACGACTCGTGCTGTCTACGTTCGAAGCGGCGCCGGGCAACGATCAGAACGTCACGCCGCTCGGGATCATGCTCGACGGCGACGAGACGCTCAGCGCCATCGATGCGCTGGCCAGTCGCACCGGTCTCCCGACCAGTCCGGTCTCGATCCGCTCGATCACCATCACCACCGGCGGCACCATCTCCTGACGGCCTCCTGACGGAAATAACAGTCGGGCGAGTTGGTAGCGTCCTGCGCCGATGGGATCGACCAAACGTGAACGCAAGAAGGCCGGTCACCGCGCCCGCCTCGAACTCGAGCATCGACTCGACCGTCGCGACCGACGCCGGCGACGTGCCCTGATCACCGGCAGTTCGGTGGTGGGCGTGCTCGCCTTCGGCGCGCTGCTGTGGGCCGTGAGCAAGCCGGGCACATCGGCGACCACGGCGCCCACCTCGACCTCGTCCACCACGACCTCGACGTTGTTCCCCGAGTTGCCGTCGGCCGCGGGCAAACCGTGCATCGACGTGACCGATCCCCTGCCCGCTGGCGCGCCGTCGGTGCCGATGCCGGTGGGCACGGTGCCGACCTCGTTGGTGGTGACCGACCTCACGGTGGGTTCGGGCACACCCGTCGTCGCCACCGACGACGTGACCGTGCAGTACATCGGTGTGGCCTGTTCGACCGGCCTCATCTTCGACTCGACGTGGACGCGCGGCCAGCCGGCCACCTTCGGCCTCGACCAGGTGATTCCGGGATGGACCCAGGGCCTCGTCGGCATGCAGCCCGGCGGTCGACGCCTGCTGGTGATCCCGTCCGACCTCGGCTACGGACCGTCGGGCCAGGGCGCCAAGATCGGTCCCGATGAGGCGCTGGTGTTCGTGGTCGACCTCATCTCGGCCACTCCGGCGGCCACGCCCACCACTGCTGCGCCCAACTGACACCCACGGAACGACCCCGGCGAAGGGTCAGTGACGGGCCTCGGGGAGCTCGGCGAAGGGAACGACAGTGCCCTGACGGTGGGCCACGACGTCACCGGCGCCGGCCACTCGCCACCGACCGTCACCCTCATCGTCGATGAGCGCGGTGCGGGTCGGGAGTTCGACGAGCAGCACCGACGGCGATGCCAACTTGATCGTGCGCTGCACCATGTCCCGTGACTTCTCGTCGCTGTGGGTCATGATCGCCACATCGGGCAGCAGGCCGAGACCCACGGTGAATGCGCCACCACGGATGTCGATCATGGGGTCGCACAGCACATCGGTACCCCCGCCCGATCCGACGAGCGCCGCACCGCCCTCCCAGGCCGAGATGACCGCGGCGTACACCGGTGTGTCGAGCAGCACCGAGCGCATGTGCATGGGCGAGACACCGGTGAGATAGATCATCTTGGCGGCGCGCACGGCGGCCACGTTCTCGGCCGACATGGCATCGGCTCGCGTGTACACCGGCACCTCGACCACACCGAGACCGAGCGAGGCGAACCATGTCCGGGCTGCGTCGACGGCCCGGGCCGGGTTCTCGTAGGCCCAGCCGGTGGGCAACAGCGCCACCTCGGTGGCCCCGACGGTCGCGGCGATCTCGGCGTCGAAGGTGCACCCCTCGGTGAACTCGTGGCCTCCGACGAGGGCGAGCGGTCCGGTCATGGTGTCTCCTGTCGCGGTTCGGCACGTCGGGCGTCGATCGCCACGAAGTGTCGCAGGGTGGGCAGTGCGGTGCGCACGGTGAAGCGTTCGATGCCGTCGATGACGAGCGACGTCGTGCGCACCGCAGCAGGGAGGTCACGACCGAGATGGAAGCCGCGCGTCGACCGAGCGAGCGCGAACGGTGCGGCGACGAACATCGGCGCAGTTCCCGGTCGGGCCACCGGTTCGACGGCGACGAGCCGTCCCTCCGGGGCCAACAGACGATCGATGGCGACGAGCGCGCCGGCGAGGTCGGGGAAGCGCACGAGTTGGGCGATCGACAGCACCACGTCGAAGCCTCCGACCGGCGCCCCGACCGCCGTCTCGCTCGAGGCCGATGCCTCGATGACGGTGGCCAAC
>JBJTGD010000132.1:0-2557 GCA_046093735.1 Acidimicrobiia bacterium
CGCCCGATCGTGTCCGCCGAATTCGACGTAGGTCTCCTTCGTCATCGCCAGACCGTGACGGGGTGCGAACGAGGCGACCCAGGCCACGTTCGAGGCCGACGAGATGGGCTCCGAAAAGGCTGGAAATGGTCGAAATCAGCGTCATCACGCCGGTCCTGCGGACCGATCACCTCGAGGAGACCTTCCACTCCCTCGAGGCCCAGACCCTGCCCGAGTGGGAGTGGGTGCTCGTCCCGACCAAAGGAATTCATCTGTCGGACACACTGCTCGCCGGCCAGGCGTCGTCGGGAACGAGCGAGAAGGTGCGGATCATCCACCCATCCGAGGCCATGCCCGACCCGACAGCAGCCCGAATCGACGGGGTGGACCAGGCCCAGGGTCGGATCGTCATGTTCCTCGAGGACGGAGAGGTGCTCGCCCCCGACGCACTCGAACGGATCGTCGCCGCCCTCGATGACGACGACACCGACATCGTCTATTCCGACTTCGCCCTCTTTCCCATCGACGGTCAACCCGCCCCGAACTACCACTCCGACTACGGCTGGGTCACAGGAACGATCGATGTCGGCACCGAGACGCTGCGGTCGGTCGAAGCCTTCGAGCCTCTTCCCTCGGCACTGAGTCACGCCTCGTACGCACCCCGTCACGGTCTGGCGATGACGAAGGAGACCTACGTCGAATTCGGCGGACACGATCGGGCGCTCGGCGTTGCGTCGACGTTCGGCTTCGTGTGCTCTTCGTTCGTCTCCGGCGCGCGCTACCGGCGCATCCCCGAAGTGTTGGTGTTCACCCGCTTCGAACATTACGGACGACGCGACGCGTATCTGGAGAAGACGCTCTCCGACACCTACACCCTTCCGATCGTGCACGAGTGGTCACGCCAGCAAGGGTTGACGATGCTCGACCTCGGCGCTGCGCACAATCCGATGCCGGGTTACGTGTCGGTGGATCTGCAGGACGCCACCATCAACTGTGATCTGCGCTTCGGTCTGCCGCTGCCCGACGACTCCGTCGGAGCCATTCGTGCATCCGACTTCCTCGAGCACATGAACACGTGTCCGGACTCGGCGTGCACGCACGGTGCCGACGGGGTGAGCCCTCGATGCGTGGTGGGGATCATGAACGAGTTCTACCGAGTGCTTGCTCCGGGCGGTTGGGTGCTCACCCACACTCCGTCGAGCGACGGACGCGGTGCGTTCCAGGACCCCACGCACGTCTCCTACTGGAACCCGAATTCGTTCTGGTACTACACCCGCGCTGAACAGGCGCGGTTCCTCCGTGGCGTGACCTGTCGATTCCAGATGGCGCGACTGTGGCAGGGATTCGCGTCGCCGTGGCATCAGGAGAACAACCTCGTCTACGTCGATGCCGATCTCGTCGCACTCAAGGGACAGTCGCAACCCGGAATCTGCGAGATCTGAACGACATGGTGAGCACCCGACTTCGTTCGGCCCAACGCGCGATCGCTCGGGTCTTCGACGTCGCCGATCCGGAGAGTCCCACATCACGTTCGCTCGCGCTCGTCGTCTGGGGAGCATGGACGGCGCTGCTGCTCGTGCTGATCCTCAGTCACGAGGCATGGCGCGACGAGCTGCAGGCGTGGGGACTCGTGCGCGCCTCGGCCACGCCGTTCGATGTGATCGCCAACCTCCGTCACGAGGGACATCCACCGAGCTGGTATCTCCTGTTGTGGCCGGTCACCCGCCTCACCCGCTCGCTCGTCGGACTGCAGATCGTCGCCTTCGTCGTGGGTTCGTCGGCGGCATGGATCACGTTGCGGAAGATGCCGGTGTCACTGGTCATCCGCAGCGCGATCGTGTTCTCGTACTTCCCGCTGTTCGAGATGGGAACGATCAGTCGGAGCTACTCACTCACCTGGCTCCTCACCGTGATGGCGCTGTGGTTGGCGAATCGACGGGTTACTGCGAGTACACCGAACTGGCTCGTCGCGCTGGTACTCACAGCACTGGCCGGCACGACGGTGCTCGCCATTCCGCTCGCCGTGGCCATTGCGCTGGGGATCTGGGGAGGGCCGTGGTTGGCGTCCCCCCGACGCGGCCCCCTGCAGATCGTGTGGACCGGCATGTTCACCGTCGTTCCGTTGGCCATCGCGGCGATCGCGCTGCCCGCAGTCGGCGGCGGACCGCGATCGGACCTCACACGTCTCACGGTGGAGAACATCGGCGATTCGTTCGCATCGTTGCTGCGCGTGGCGTTCCCGGTGACCGTTGCCAAGCACGGGTTCTGGGGTCGCTTCCTCGTCAAGGACTGGACCACCTGGGGACCGCTGCTGGGGATCGTGATCTTCTTCGCCCTCGCCTGGTGCGTCCGAAGGTCGCGCTCCGCACTCACCATCTGGTTGGTGTCGACGCTCGGATTCCTCGTCATCCTCGTTGCCGCCGACACGGGCATGGAACCGCGCCGGATCAGTCCGCTGTGGGCGGGTGCGATCGCCGCAGTGTGGTTCGCTGCTGCCGACCGACGGGAGCGACCGGCGACGGGGCGCAGACCGATTCCGGTCGTGACGCGAGTTGCCATCACGGCGGCGCTGCTCGGC
>JBJTGD010000133.1:0-7128 GCA_046093735.1 Acidimicrobiia bacterium
ATCATGGCCACCAGTTGCTCATCGTCACGGGCATCAGCAATGAGGGCGAAGGCCCGACCGCCCTCGTCGACGATCGAGCGCACCGTGGCCGCGGCCTGCGCCTCGCGCACATCATGGACGGCAACGGTGGCGCCGGCCCGGGCCAACCACCGGGCGATCTCGGCCCCGATCCCGGCGCCCGAGCCGGTGACCAGCGCCGCACGCCCACTGTGGTCGATGGTGATGGCCACGGTCAGGCCTGACCGGTGAACAGGGCGATGAGGCGGTCGACGGCGGCGTCGGCCCAGGACTGCAGGGTCGGCTCGTCGGTGCCGCCGATGGGATGGGGCAGCACCAGCAACCGCGTGTCGGGCGCACCGAACGACGTCGACAACGTGGTGGCCACCGGATGGAACTGCGTGGTGGTGATGACGACGGTGGGGATGCCGTTGCGTTCGAGCTCGATGGCATCATGCACCGAGTACGCCGTGCACGAGCCGCAGTCGGCGGCACCCGTGATGACGAGGTCGGCCTGCGCCAGCAGGAGTTCGAGTCGATCGGCCGCCAACGGAATGGCGGCGTTGGCCGCCAGTCCCAGCGGGCCCTTCTTGGTGATGACCGACACCACCGCTCCGGTGCGGGCCGCCAGCGACTCGGCCGCTCTGGTCATCACCACATCGGCATTGGGTTTGCCGTTGTCGAGCACACCGATGCGCAGACCCCGCAGGGTCGATGGCGAGGTGGCCAGTCCGGCCGACAACGGACCGGGTTCGGAATCGGGCAGGTACACGGAGACGGTCATGTCATCCCTCCACCGGCAGGGTCACACTGCGGGTCATGCCCCAGGACGGCACCACGAGCGAGTGCTTGCCCGGACCGCCGGCCACCACCACACGGATGTTGTCGGCATCGCCGGTCATCGGCAGCAGGGCGTCATCATCGACCGCCTTCATCCACGCCGCCCACGCCAGTTCCTGGAAGTGCTTGCGGAACAACCACGCCGGCAGACGAGCGGTGTTGAACAGGTAATCGGAGACGTCGCGCCGCGTCATGGCCCGTTCGGCGATCGACGCCGCGTGTTCGGGACCGAGCACGATGAAGTACTCCGCCTGACTGATGGGTGCGTTGTTCTGACCGAGCGAGGTCATCGCCGAGGCGATCTTGTCGAGGATCAACGCCGGGTCACCGGCGGCCTCGGCGTCGTGCACGTTGTGGGGACCTTCGCCGCAGTGCACGGTCACCGCACTGGGCGCGTCGATGCCCAACGACATCGGATAGGACTCCCACGGTGTGGCCTCGAGGTTCTCGGCCGCGCAGAACGTGTACTTGGCCGGTTGACCGTGCGTGGCTGCGTCACCGAAGCCGGGGCGCGCACCGGCCACGTGCAACAGCACCAGACGCACGGCCCGGCCCACGGTGGCGTTGGCCCGGTTGCCGGGTCCGAAGGCACCGACGCCACCGGTGAAGCCGGCGGTGTGCACGATCTCACCGTGCACCAGCACCATGGGCGCCACCGGATGTGTGGTGGCGTTGACGCCGCGGAGGTTGACCTGCGGGCGCGACAACGCCCGCAGCGCGGTGAGCACCACCGGGAACGTCTCGGGCGGACACCCGGCCATCACGGCGTTGATGGCCACCACGCGCCGGGTCACGATCCCCGATCGCGGCTGCAGGGTGAACAACACCTCGTCGGCATCACCGGAGGCATGGGCCAACATGGCCTCGACGCGCGCCGGAGTGGGGGCCACCACGGGCAGTCCATCGCCGAGTCCGTGCGCAGCCAACAGGTCGAACATGGCCTCGGGTGACTCGTCAGCGATCTCGGCCATCTCGGGCACATAGGTACGGGGTGATGCGTCGGTCATCGTCGACTCCTCACAGACGGGCACACGCGTCGTGGTAGGCCGCGGCCGCGGCCGCCGGGCCACGCTCGAGGATCGACGCGTTGAAGATCTCACTGGCCACGTAGGGGCGCGCCCCCTTGGCGTCGAACACGTCGAACAGTCCGACGAAGTCGACGATGCCGTCACCGGGCAACTGACGGTTCGACATCGCCTCGGCGAACACGTCGGCGGCCGGTTCGGCTGCGGCATCGCACAGTTGCAGGTAGCCCAGCCGCGAGCCGTCGAGCCGGTCGAGCACGGCGACCTCCGGTCCTCCCGGTTGACGCATCCAGTGCCACGTGTCGAAGCACAGCGCGGCGTTGGGTTCGCCGCAGGCCTCCATCAGGTCGACGGCCGAAGCCATGGTGGCCATGGCCGTCCACGGCAACCACTCGAGACACACCTGCAGGCCGGCGGGGGCGACGAGCGCGCACAACTGGGCCAGACCTTCGAGCGCTGCGCCGCGATCCATCTCGGGTTCGAGCACCACGGTGAGCAGGGCGCGCACCCCGAGGGCCTCGGCCATGGCGATCGACTGCTCGGCGTCGGCCTCGTTGGCCGGCCCCGGACCCGACGACCACGCCAGTGCTGCTTCCAGCGCGCCGGCGCGCAGTCCGCGATCGGCCAGCATCGAGGCCACGGTGTCGACGCCGTACATGGCGCCGAGGAACGTGTGCAACGACACCGACGTGGTGCCGGCCGCAGCCACGGCATCGAGCACGGCGGGCAGGTCGCGGGCCACGGCGACAGGATCGGCGCCGAGCGTGCCGATGCACACGCCCACGTCATCGGTCAGTGCCGTCAACGTCCCTCCCCCGTGCGGAGCGGCCGGTCCGCGCCGAACCGGACGCTATAGGGTCGGTCGCTCGTGGATCGATCCGCCGCACAGGGCCCGGTGATGTCGGGCGTCGTCGACACCCACACGCATGTGGCGTGCGCCGCCGATCGATCGCCCGATGCGCCGGCCGTCGACGCCAGTGACTGGTGGCGCTCCGGCGGCTCGATCGATGAACTGTTGGGCGACCTCGACACCGCCGGTGTGGAGCGGGCCGTGGTGGTGCAGGCGGTGGGTGCCTACGGCTACGACTGTTCGTGCGCCGCGGCCTCGGTGGTCGCCCGTCGGGACCGCACGGCGCTGGTGGTGGCGGTCGACATGAACGACGATCCCGCTCGAGACCTCACCGCCCTCCTCGACGACCCACCCTCGGGCGCCACGGTCGCCGGTGTACGCGCCTTCGGCGTGGGGTCGGTCGACGCCTCGTGGCTCACCGACGGTCGGGGCGCGGCGCTGTGGGAACTGGCCGCCGCACGCAGGTTGGTTGTGGTGCCCTGCATCCTCGGTGATCGCTTCGGTGACCTGCGCAAGCTCGTCGAACGCACACCCGGCGTGGTCATCGCCGTCGACCACTGCGGGTTCGGCGACCTGTGCGTCGGCGACGCCGACGACAACCTGGCGCAGTTGGTCGATCTGCCGAACGTGCATCTCAAGGTGACCTCGTACGTGCTCGAAGCGGCCGAGGCCGCCGACGGCGACGCGGCGCCGACCCTCGAGCGACTCGTCGAACGTTTCGGCGCCCAGCGACTGTGCTGGGGATCTGATCACCCCCAGGATCGACGTCACGACTACGTCGGCAAACTGGCGCTGGCGGCACACGCAGCCCGGTCCGTCGACGACGCGTCACGGAATGCGCTCTTCGCCACCACCGGTCGTCGGTTGTTCTTCGACTGAGACGTCAGGCGAAGCGGGCGCGGAACTCGGTCACGTAGGGCCGTAGACCTCGAGCGCTTCGGCGCGGGTGGTGGGGGCGACGGCCGGCATGCGCAGATCGGTGACGCCGGCTTCGATGAGCGGCGCGGCGGCCTCCATGGTGGCGGGCACGTCGATCGAACCGTCGGCATTGCGAACGGCCGGCGCATGACCCTGCACCTGGAAGCCGGGATCACCGCCGGCATCGGCCACCCGCTGGCGCAGACGGGGAATGGCGGTCACGAGGTCGGCACCATCGGGACCCCACGGGATCCATCCCGATCCGTAGTCGGCGATGCGTCGCACGACGCGGGCGTTGATCGTTCCGCTCACCCAGATGGGGATGCCGCCGGCCTGGCGCGGCTTGGGCATCTGGTGGATGCGTTCGAAGCGCAACTCGGGCGAGTCGTAGTCGGCCACACGCTGCGTCCACAGTTCGCGACACACCTCGATGGTGTGATCGAGCAGTCGACCACGCGCGTCGAAGTCGAGTCCGGCGGCGTCGTACTCCTCCTTCTGCCAGCCGACACCGATGCCGAGATCGATGCGACCGTTGGTGAGCACGTCCATGGTGGCCAGGGTCTTGGCCAGCACCACCGGTCGGCGCAGCGCGGCGATGAGGATGGCGGTGCCCAGTCGCACGCGGGTGGTGCGGGCGCCCACGGCGGTGAGGAAGATGAGTGGCTCGAGCCAGTTGCCGTCGGAATCGGTCGGTTGCTTGCCGCCGGCCGAGCCGCCCTTCTTCGGATCGGAGTACGCCTCGAGGTCCTCGCCGTAGGCGACGTGATCGGACACGACGATGCGGTCGATGCCGGCCTCGTCGGCCGCTTCGCAATGTTCGAGGAGAAACTCCCAATCGCCGGGATCGTCCTGGAAGAAGGTGCGGACCTGGATGGACAGTTGTGCGGGCGTGGTGGCCATGGCCGCCACTCTGTCAGATCGTCGTCAGATCGTCCGTCTAGGGTTGGTTCCTCGCACCCTGAGGGAGTCATGAGATGCACACGTTCGGAAAGTCCCGGGTGGCCGCGGTGTCCGTCGCAGCCATGCTGATCGTCACATTGTCCGTGGTCGGCGGGGTGCACCGAGCCACTCGGGCCGATGCCCTCGATCTCACTCGGATCGTCCCCATCGTGGCCGTGACCGAGGGACCCGATGCCGAGCAACCGGTGATCGGCTACACGCTGGCGACGCCCGACAATCAGCAGACCTGTGAACTCCTCCGCATCGACTGGGTGACAGGGCTGACGGTCGATCTGCCCTCCACTCCGACGGCAGATGCCTGCGTCACCGATCTCGCCGTGGCTCCTGACGGGACCGTCTACGGCATCAAGGCGATTGCTCAACCCGAACCCGTGGGCGTGACCTGCTACTCGAGTTTCTGCGGACCGCCGCTGGCCCGCCTCGTGACATTCGCTGCCGACGGAACGGCGACGAGCATCGAGATTGGGCCCGCCACTCTCAACTACGAATTCAGTCTCGACCTGCTCGGAGTCTTCCGTGGCGTCGCCGTCGACAGCGCCGGTGTGATCCACGTGACCATCAACAACCTGTGGGTCGATGTCACCGACTGCACCCCTGCGCCCACGCCCGGCTCGACATCTGGCGCCTCCCCGGCGGTCACGGTCGCCGACGGCTTCTACGACTGGTCGGCGTGTCTGTTCACCGTCGACCCGACAACCGGTGACATGACGCTCGTCGGTTCCTCCAAATTGCCGGGCAACTTCCTCGCCGGTCTGTCCATCGGCAGCGAGGGCGGTCGGACACTCGCGTTCCTCGTCGCTCCAGCGAGCGTGGCGCCCTCGTCGATCGATGCGGCCTACTGGGGCGCAGTCGACCTCGCCACCGGTGAGGTCACGCCCACCGGGTCGACCTACCCGACATCGAATGGGATGTTCGATCAGTTGCGCTCCCAATCGATCATCTACGCGCTGGTGGAGGACCCCGCCACGGGTACCTACCGCACTGCGACGGTCGATCCCCTCAGCGGAGCCATCACCTCGATCAACGATCTGCGCACCGAACTCCCGCCGCAGCCGGAGCCGGTCGCACCCGCGTTCACCGGCTGAGTTCGTCCACCCTCAGGCGTCGAGACGGCGGGCGACGCTCAGTTCGTGTCCCGAGGGATCGACGATGTGGAAGTACCGCTCGCCCCACGGCGCGTCGGACGGCGCCATCGCCGGTCTATACCCCGCGGCCACGAAGGCGTCGTGTACGGCATCGACATCGTCGACCCACACGATGAACCGTCCCCACGGCCGGCCGGGTGACCAGGTCGGATCCAGCTGCAGGTTGAGGAACGATCCGTCGGGGAACGTCATCGTGGTGAAGGCCGCATCAGCGCCGCCATAGGCGATGGGCGCACCCAGCACGCCGTAGAAGGCCACCGCCACCGCCATGTCGGCCACCGTCAGGGTGACGGCGCTCAACGCCTCTGAGTGTTCGTGCCCGTGTTCGTGTTCCACCGGCTCATCTGGTCACATCGGCGGCTCGTGCGCAATCCCCATCACGCAATCCCGAGAGCGCGTTTCCCCTGTTCAGCGTGGTGTCACAGGCGGTTGTCAGTCTTCTGGTGTCCCCTTCCCCCATCAGGAGCCGCCCGAATGGAACGAGCCCCCCGATCCACCTCCACCCCTGACGCCCGCCGCTCGGCGGGGGTCGTCATCGATCCCACCCAGGATCCGGTCGTCATGGCCTTCTGGAGCACCGTCGATGTCGTGCTACGCCGCCGGTCCCATGTGGTGGCCGGTCAGCACGCCGATGACGTGCGCCAGCGAGTGGCCGTGCAGTTCTTCTCCGCCCCGTACGTGGTGATGGCCACCTACACACCGGAGGCCTTCGCCAATGTGGCGCTCTCCTCGCGGGCCGCCGACCATCGACGCACCGAGCGCATCCAACGCGGCGAGGGCGCCCGACAGCAGCGTGATCCGGTCACCGGCGAGATCCACAGCGCCCGACAGGTGTGCGGACTCGACGCCCTCGATCCCGACAGCGAGCGCATCGGCGACGTCGACGAGTTCGAGTTCCGACTCGTCCAGGCCGACGAGCTGCGCAACGCGCTGCGCATGCTCGATCCCAAGATCGCCCTCGTCCTCTACCTCGTGGCGGTCGAGGGATGGACGGTCACCGAGGCGGCCGATCACGTCGGTCTCAGTCGGACCCATGTCAGCCGTCGCCTGTCGGCGGCCAAGAGGCTCTTGGCGGAGATGATCACGGCGGCATGAACTTCCGGACCGACGCGGCGCACAGCGCGCGAGGTCCCGTGCGTTGTGATGGCGGCCGGCGGGAGCCGGTGAGGCCATCCCCCGGCGGAGGGGGCGGCCCGCTTCCGCGTTACCGTCGCGCTCGGCCGCGCCGAAGGCGAGGCTGCGGCCCGTGACCAGCGACGTGTGGCCGAGTTGGCGGCGCGTCGCACCGAGATCGAGAACGAACTCGCCTTCGCGCAGGAGCGAGCGGGCCGTCGGCGCCGTCGGCCCTGCCACCGACGGTACCGCCTACGACGATCTGAGCGTCGCCGACGTC
>JBJTGD010000134.1:0-6923 GCA_046093735.1 Acidimicrobiia bacterium
TCTCCGTCCTACTGGCCCAACGTGGGGGCCTTCGGCCTGCCCATCGTCGCCTACGGCATGATCTTCAGCCTCTGGCTGGCACTGGTCGGCGGGATCATCGTGGTCGGTGGCATCTACGGCTGGGCCATGGAGCCGCCGGACGATCCCGACCTGGCCCACGACGATCACGGACCGGCCGAGCACGCCTCCGACGATGGTGCGTCGGCGCTTCCGGCTGCGGTCGAGTCCGAGTCCAAGGAGGTCGAGACCGTTGGCTGAGAGCCTCACCTCCCGGCCCACGCTCCAGAGCGCGGACGCCCATGCGCCTCATGCGCACATCGAGCACGACACGAACACCGGCATCTCCAACACCAAGCTGGGTATGTGGCTGTTCCTGGCGTCCGAGTGTCTGCTGTTCGGTGGCCTGATCACCACCTACCTGCTCTACAAGAACCCGCTCGAAGGCCCCACGCCGCACGAGATCTACGACATCCCCTTCACGTCGACCTCGTCGTTCGTGCTGCTCATGTCGTCGCTCACCATGGTGCTGGCCGTCTCGGCGATCGAGCGGGCCGAGCACCAGCGGATGCGGGTGTGGTTGACGGCTACGGCGCTGCTCGGCGGCACCTTCATCGCCGGTCAGATCTACGAGTTCACCGTGTTCGTGCGAGAGGGCCTCGGGTTCACCACCAGCCGCTTCAGCTCGGCCTTCTACACCCTCACCGGTTTCCACGGCGTCCACGTGACCGTCGGCATCATCATGCTGGTCTCTCTGATCGTCCTGTCGTTGCGAGGCAAGTTGCCCGAGCACCGGTCGGAGACGGTCGAGATCGTGGGTCTCTACTGGCACTTCGTCGACGTGGTGTGGGTCGTCATCTTCGCCATCGTCTACCTGATCCCCTGATCATCGAGGAGCGAACCCGATGAGCATCACCTCCCACGATGACGTGCCCACCGAGGTCCTCGACGGTGCGGTCAAGGACTACTCCCGAGACCGGGTCTACGTGTACACGGCCATCTTCCTCGCCCTCGTCACCGTGGTCGAGGTCCTGACCTACGCGTTCCCCGATTTCCCGGCGTGGAGCGGCGATCTGGTGATCGTTGCCCTCATGCTCATGATGGCGGTCAAGTTCTTCACCATCGCCTACGTGTTCATGCACCTGAAGTTCGACAAGCCGATCCTGACCCGGATCTTCTACACAGGCCTCGTGCTGGCGTGCTTCGTGTATCTGATCATGTTGTTCACCTTCCGGATCTTCTGGTCGGGCCAACACATCTGACCCCGGTTCCGTGATCCGCTGCGTTGTCGGTGGGTCGGCATGATGGGCAAGATGGAATCGTGATCATCAGCGCCATGCCCTCGTTCTCCGCCCATTGGGAGGTGTGGGGTCTGGGGGTCGCCATCGCCGTGGCCGGCGTCTACATCGCCAAGGTGATCGGCCCCAAGGTGGTGCCCGCCGGTACCGAAGTCGTCTCGACCCGTCAGGTCGTCTCGTTCTGGTTGGCCATCGGGTTCATGATGCTGGTGTCGGTGTGGCCCATCCACGATGTCGCCGAACAGCGCCTCTACTCGGCGCACATGTTGCAGCACATGGTGTTGACCCTGGTGGTCCCTCCATTGTTCCTGATCTCGTGTCCGCCATGGCTGGCCGAGTTGGTCGTGCGCTCGGGTGGTCGTGCGTGGCGTGTCATCCGTTTCCTGGCCAAGCCGATCCTGGCCTGGGGGATCTTCAACGCATGGAACCTCTTCACCCACTGGCCGCCGTTCGTCGACACTGCGGCGGTGAACGGACCGGTCCATTTCTCGGCCCACGTCATCTTCGTGTTGACGGCGCTGCTCATGTGGACCCCGGTGTGCGGGCCGTGGCCCGAATTGCGTATGTCGATCCCTGCGCAGATGGCCTATCTGTTCGCGCAGTCGATCGTCCCCACGTTGCCCGCTCAATGGCTGGCCAACGCCTCCACACCTGCCTATCCGGTGTACGACCAACCCATCCGCTTGTGGGGCATCTCGGTCATGAGCGATCAGATCGCCGCCGGGCTGATGATGAAGCTCCTCGAAGCGGTCTTCCTCTGGGTCATCATCGCCATCATGTTCTTCAAGTGGGCCGCTCGCCATCTCGAGGCCGACCGACGTGGACTGTTGATGTCGGAGCGGGAGATCCTCGAGTGGGAAGAGGGTGAGCGTGGTGGGCTCACCGCATCACCCGTGGCCGCACCCACGCCGGCCGCCGATCCGGTCAATCCCAGCGGAAGTACCTGATCGTCAACGCCGGCATGGCCAGCGCCCAGACGACCAGCACGGCCCACGAACGTCCAGCAGCCGGTGCCCCGTCGCGCAGACACGCCTGCAGCACCTGACTGAGTGCTCCGGCGGGGGAGTACTCGCCGAGGGTGCCGATCGCTCCGGGCATCTCCTCGAACGGCACGATCATGCCGCCCAGCAGGAGAAGGACGAGATAGAGACCGTTGGCCACGGCGAGGGTGAGTGGGCCGCGCAGCGTGCCGGCCAGGAGCAGACCGATGCCGGCGAAGGCGGCGGCACCGAGGAGGATGGCGATCGGCGCCAGCCACGGCGTGCCGCTCGGGTTCCATCCGAGGAGCACGGCCACGCCGACGATCACTGCGCTCTGGATGACCAGCAATGCCAGGACGAGGGCGATCTTGGCCGCCACCCATCGGCCGCGTCCCAACGGCGTGGCACCGAGCCGCTTGAGTACGTGGTACTGCCGTTCGAAACCGGTGCCGATCCCGAGGCTCACCATGGCGCTGGACATCACGGCGAGGGCGAGGATGCCCGGCGCGAGGAAGTCGATTCGTTCGGCCACGCCTTCGGGAACCGGCAGGACTCCGACTGACGAGAAGAACACCAGAAGCAACAGCGGGATGACGATGCTCACCAGCAACTGCTCGCCGTTGCGCAGATTCAGCAGCAACTCGGTTCGGGTCTGGGCCGTGAACGCCCTCACCGCCGTGACCTCCGACGACGCGACGGACGAGTGGCCCCGTCTGCTGGCGCGACCGACGCGGCGTTGTCCTCGGTGAGACGAAGGAAGACGTCCTCCAGTCGTTGACGACCGGCGCGCAGATCGGCCAAGGGGAGCTCCCGCTCGGCCAGCCAACCCGTGAGCGCGGCGATCAGGGCCGGGCTTCCGTGACCTTCGACCCGGTACTCCCCGGGGGTGACCTCCACCACGCCGACACCGAGGCGAACGGAGAGTGCCTCGGTGTCGAGTCCCGCCGGGGCTCCGAAGCGAAGATCGTCACCGCCTCCCGACCTCGCCAGTTCCGTCGGCGCGCCGTCGGCCAACACCACGCCCCGGTCGATGATGATCACGTGGTCGGCGAGACGCTCGACCTCGTCGAGGTCATGACTGGTCAGCAGCACCGTCACACCCCGGTCGCGCAGGTCGGCGACGATGCGCCGGATCACCTGTCGACCGGCGGGGTCGACACCGGCCGTCGGTTCGTCGAGGAAGGCCACCTCCGGCCGTCCCACCAGCGCCAGCGCCAATGACAACCGTTGCTGCTCACCCCCCGACAGCGATCGCCACGTGGAACGGGAGAGTTCGGACAGACCGACCAGGTCGAGCAGTTCGTGCGGGTCGAGGGGGTCGTCGTAGTAGGAGGCGAACAGACGCAGGACCTCGAGTGGTCGGATGCCCGAGTACACACCGCCGGACTGGAGCATCACGCCGATGCGGGGTGTGAGCACAGCGTGCTGCTCGACCGGATCGAGTCCCAGCACCCGGACCGTGCCCGCATCGGGCCGGCGATACCCCTCGAGCGTCTCCACCGTGCTGGTCTTGCCCGCTCCGTTGGGACCGAGCAGCGCTGTCACTGAACCCCGAGCGGCAGTGAAGGACAGATGGTCGACGGCGACGCGCTCGCCGTAGCGGACGACGAGCCCGTCGACCTCGATGGCCACGTCACCGGAATCCACGATCGGACGCTACCGGGCCGACGACTACGGTTCAGCACCGTGATCGACCTGCGTCGCATCCGGACCGACCTCGATGGTGTGCGTACTGCGCTGGCTCGTCGGGGTGATGCCGAGGTTCTGGTCGAGGTCGACCGGGTGGCCGTGCTCGACGAGGAGCATCGACTGGTGCAGTCGGCTCGTGACGAGTTGCGGGCCCGGGTCAACGAACTCTCGAAGCAGGTGGGGGTGTTGCGCCGCGACGGTGACGTCACGGGTGCCGAAGCGCTGCAGGAGGAGAGCCGGGCCATCGGTGAGCAGGAGCGGGCCATGGCGGCCTCGGCCGAGGACCTGTTGGCCCGCATCCGCGACCTGTTGCTGGTGATTCCCAATCTCCCCTCCTCCGATGCACCCGACGGCTCCGGCGCCGAGGACAACGTCGAGATCAAGCGGGTGGGACCGGGTGACGATCCGTCGGTCTGGTCCGAACATCAGCGCGTGCCCCATTGGGACATCGGCACCGCACTCGGCATCCTGGATCTCGAACGGGCCGTGCGCATGTCGGGTGCCATGTTCACCATGTTCCGCGGCGCCGGGGCGACCCTGTCGCGCGCCCTGTGCCAGGTCGCACTCGATCGCAACGCCGATGCCTTCGAGGAGGTGCGCCCGCCCACCGTGGTACTCACCGACACCATGGTCAGTACCGGTCACCTCCCCAAGTTCATCGACGACGCCTATCACCTCGAGCGCGACGATCTGTGGGCCATTCCCACGGCCGAGGTACCGCTCACGTCGTTGGCGCGGGACGAGATCCTGCGTGGTGCGGATCTGCCGATGCGAGTGATGGCGCAGACAGCATGCTTCCGTCGCGAGGCCGGTTCGGCCGGGCGCGACACACGCGGACTGCTGCGCGTGCACGAGTTCGACAAGGTCGAGATCCTCGCCTACGCCACTCCCGAGCAGGCGGCCGATGTCCATGCCGAACTGCTGGCCCGGGCCGAGGGTCTGATCACCGATCTCGGTCTCACCTACCGAGTGCTCGATCTGTGCGCCGGTGATCTCGGCAACTCGTCGGCCCGTACGTTCGACATCGAGGTGTATGCGCCCGGCGTCGATCAGTGGCTCGAGGTGTCATCGGTGTCCTGGTTCAGCGACTATCAGGCTCGCCGGGCCAACATCCGGTACAAGCCCGAGGGCGGCAAGGGCAACGAGACGGTGCACACGCTCAATGGGTCGGCGCTGGCCGTGCCGCGGGTCTGGGCGGCGGTGGTCGAGACGCATCGTCAGCCCGACGGAACGGTGCGACTGCCCGAGGTGTTGCTGCCCTACTTCCGGGGTGCGACGTCGATCGGACGGTGATCTCGCGCCGTCTCGTGGCCGTCGCCGTCGGTGGGGTGCTCGGGACCTGGATCCGTTGGGGGGTGACCGCGGCCCTCCCGGTGAGCGAGGGGTCGTTCCCGACGGCCACGTTCCTCGTCAACATGATCGGTGCCGTCGCCATCGGCGTGGTGGCGGTGGTCTTCCTCGATCCCGACCGGCCCCGACCGGTCGGAGCCGCGCTCCTCGGGACCGGGTTGCTCGGGGGACTCACCACCTTCTCCGCCTTCTCGGTGGAGATGGCGGAACTGTTGCGCACCGGTCATGGCGCGATGGCCGTGGCCTATGTCGTGGTGTCGGTGGTCCTCGGCGTGGGCTTGGCCCGGGTGGGGATGATCCTGACCCGTCGGGCCGTCGACGGATCGCGGGAGTCGGGATCATGACCGGCATCGTGGTGGTCACCGTCGGTGCCGTGGTCGGTTCCGTGGCCCGGTTCGTCCTCGACGTGACCTCGCGTCGTCGATTCGGCCCGGGTCCCTCCCCGGGGATCCTCCTCGCCAACGTCCTCGGTTCGTTCCTGCTGGGTGTGCTCGTGGGTCTGATGGCGACCCGGTTCGTCGACGATCGATGGCGCCTGCTCGTCGGCGTCGGCTTCTGCGGGTCGTTCACCACGTTCTCCTCCTTCGTCGTCGAACTCGCCGATCTCGTCGGTGGGGCGCGGGGTCGGATGCTGGTGGCATGGACCGCTGCTGCCGTGATCGGCGGCGGGGTCGCCGCTTCCCTCGGGCTGGCGCTGGGTCGAACGTGGTGAGCCCGGCGCGGTCGTCCGGTTGGCGGTCGTGGGCCGGTGACGCTGGAATGAGTCCATGAGTGCGTGTCCCGATCTCGATGTCCTGCGGTCCGAGTTGCAGGAGCGGGGTCTTCGCCGCGCCGAGTTGGCCGACGATCCTTTCGAGCAGTTCCGCCGCTGGTTCGACTTCGCCACCGAGGTGGGCCTGCACGAACCCGAGGCGATGATCGTCTCCTCGGTCGGCGACGACGGCATGCCCTCGTCGCGCCATGTCCTGCTGCGCGGTCTCGATCACGGTTTCGTGTTCTTCACCAACTACACCAGTCACAAGGGGCGCGAACTCGAAGCTCGACCGGTGGCGGCGATCTGCTTCCCGTGGAACCTCCTGGCCCGACAGGTGCGCGTCGAAGGCACCGTTGAGCGGGTGACCGCAGCCGAGAGCGACGAGTACTTCGCCACCCGACCCCGGGGGTCGCAGATCGGCGCGTGGGCCTCCGACCAGAGCGAGGTGCTGGATGGCCGCGCGTCGCTCGAGGCCCGGTGGGCCGAGGCCGAAGCCAGGTTCGATGGCACTGACGTTCCGCGCCCTCCACACTGGGGCGGATTCCGGGTGCTCCCTCGCCGCGTTGAGTTCTGGCAGGGCCGCCCGTCTCGTCTGCACGACCGATTCCGGTACTCGGTCGATCCGTCGATCGATGGTGGCTGGCGGATCGAGCGCCTCAGTCCCTGAACGAGTGCGGTCGGCTCGCCCCCGGGTCGGAGGGCCACGGCAGGCCCGGAGTCAGGGCAGCAGGCGCATGACCTCCTCGGCCACCAGATGCAGGTGGTCGAGATCGTCCATGTCGAGGAACTGCGACAGAACGGTTGCGCCGGCACACCGGCCGAGGTGCTCGATCGCATCGCCGACTTCGCCGAGGC
>JBJTGD010000135.1:0-3344 GCA_046093735.1 Acidimicrobiia bacterium
GGCCAAGGGAGTGATGGCCGCCGACCTGTCCATCGGCCAGGAGGTCGAGGTCGACCTGCAGGTGTTGTACCGGAACGACGACGGTGTCGACCACTGGGTGTGGACATGGGCCCCGGCCGCCCCCGGAAAGGCGTGACATGAGCAGCGATCGCGACCTGGTGGTGCTCGGCGCGGGAATGCACCCGTGGGGCAAGTGGGGTCAGAACTTCGTGGAGTACGGACTGGTGGCGGCACGCGCCGCGCTGGCCGATGCCGGTGTGAAGTGGTCGGAGATCGACTTCGTGGCCGGGGCCGACACCATCCGCAACGGGTACCCCGGTTTCGTGGCGGGCTCGACGTTCTCCCAGGCGTTGGGTTGGACCGGTGCACAGATCTCGTCGTCCTATGCGGCGTGCGCCTCGGGCGCGCAGGCGCTGCAGTCAGCCCGAGCCCAGTTACTGGCCGGTTTCGCCGAGGTGGCCATGGTCATCGGCGCCGACACCACACCCAAGGGGTTCTTCGCCCCCGTCGGTGGCGAGCGCAAGGACGACCCGGACTGGCAACGGTTCCACCTCCTCGGCGCCACCAACCCGTCGTTCTTCGCCCTCAATGCCCGCCGACGCATCGACGTGTACGGCGACACGACCGAGGACTTCGCGCTCGTCAAGGTCAAGAACTCCGCGGCCGGGGTGCACAATCCGTACGCGCGTTTTCGCAAGGAGTTCACGCTCGACGACTTTGCCTCGTCACCGATCGTGAGTGATCCGTTGCGACTGCTCGACATCTGTGCGACTTCCGACGGCGCCGCCTGCGTCATCATCTGCACGCCCGAGTACGCCAAGCGCAAGTTGGGCACGCTCGAGGGCACCGTGCGCATCCGGGCCGTGGCCAACACCACGCCCACCTACCCGCAGGTGCGCCTCGAACTGCCCGACATCGCCACCGACTCCGACGCCGTGGTTCCCGCGCCGCCGCTCGGCTTCAAGGACTCCATCGCGCACAACGCCTACGAACAGGCCGGCCTCGGCCCCGAGGATGTCTCGTGCGCCGAGGTGTACGACCTGTCGACCGCCCTCGAGCTCGACTGGTACGAGAACCTCGGATTCTGCGCGCCCGGTGAGGGCGCGAAGTTGGTGCGCGACGGCGTCACCGCGCTGGGAGGCACCAAACCGGTGAACGCGTCAGGCGGACTGGCCTCGTTCGGTGAGGCCATCCCGGCCCAGGCCATCGCCCAAGTGTGCGAGTTGACCTGGCAGTTGCAGGGTCGTTGCGAAGGTCACCAGGTGGAGAACGCCAACGTCGGTCTGGCCATCAATCAGGGCCTGTTCGGCCACGGATCCTGCACGATCCTCAGTCGCTGAGGGATCAGTCGTGGAGCACCAGGGCTGACTCGAACCGGGTGGCGTCGCACTGGAACTGCGCCGTGACGTCACGCCGCACACCGGTGCGATCGACGTAGGAACCGATCACCCGCTCATCCACGACACACCGCCGGAAGGTATCGAGGGCTGGCTCGGGAGCATCGGCCCAGTCGAACCATCCATACCCGTCGACGCACTCGTCGCCGCAGAACTCGAGCGCGTTGGAGCGAGTGGGCACCCCACCGATCGGTACGCGTGATGGCGTGCGATCGCCCGGCGCGCCGTCATTCGAGATCGTGAGGGTGAACGTGGCCGTGCCGCCACCGTCGACGATGCGCAGCGGGCGCAGCGCCACCGTGCCCGACACCCGCTGCGGGTCGACTACTTCGGCCTGCAGACCGGCCGGCGGCTCGTCATCGGGGGGTGTGCGTCCCCACTGGGCCGGATCGACATCGGCGACGTTCACCATGATCCGCACGTCGAGCATGTTGACGATCGTCAGTTGGTTGACGAAACCGGCGGCCCGACGCTTGGCCTCGAGATCGGCTTCGGCCTCGGCCCGCGCCGACTCGGACCGATCGGTACTGCGCGAGCCGAGCACCCGGGCGCCGACGACGACGGCGATCAGCACCACGAACAGCGCCATCACTCGCGGGACTCGTGCTCGAAGGACCATCGGCGGGCGAGGGTAGCCTCGAGGGGCCCGACACCGACGTCGGGAGGACCGACGAGGAGACCGCCGTGGCCGAGGCCTACATCATCGACACCGTCCGCACCCCCGTGGGGCGACGAGGCGGAGGGCTGTCCGACGTGCACCCCGCCGATCTCGGTGCCGCGTCGCTGTCGGAGCTGATGCAGCGCACCGGTGTCGACCCGGGCGCCGTCGATGATGTCGTGTTCGGATGCGTCGACACCATCGGGGGTCAGGCCGGTGACATCGCCCGCACCTGCTGGCTGGCCGCCGGGTTGCCCATGCACGTGCCGGGCACCACCATCGATCGCCAGTGCGGCTCGTCGCAACAAGCGGTGCACTTCGCGGCGCAGGGCGTTCTGAGCGGCACGCAGGATCTCGTGGTCGCCGGCGGCGTGCAGCAGATGTCCCAGATCCCGATCTCCTCGGCGATGCTGGTGGCCGAGCAGTTCGGCTTCACCGATCCGTTCAGTGGATCGAAGGGTTGGGTCGACCGCTTCGGCACCCAGGAGGTCTCGCAGTTCCGCAGCGCGGAGATGATCGCCGACAAGTGGGACATCTCGCGCGACGACATGGAACAGTTCGCCGTCGAGTCACATGAGCGCGCCATCCGGGCATGGGACGAGGGTCGCTTCGACACGCAGGTGTTCGAAGTCAACGGACTGTCCCGCGACGAGGGCCCGCGCGAGCCGAACTGGGACAAGATCCGCTCACTCCCCCCCCTCACCGAGGGAGGCCGGGTCACGGCCGCCTGCGCCTCGCAGATCTCCGACGCCTCGGCAGCCATGCTCATCGCCGGCGAGGACGCCGTGAAGCGCCACGGTCTGAAGCCCCGGGCGCGCATCCATCACCTCTCGGTGCTGGCCGACGATCCGATCTACATGCTGACCGCACCGATCCCGGCCACGAGGCGAGCGCTCGAGAAGACGGGCCTGACCCTCGACGACATCGATCTGGTGGAGATCAACGAGGCCTTCGCCTCCGTGGTACTGGCGTGGCAGAAGGACCTCGGTGCCGACATGTCGAAGGTGAACGTGAACGGTGGCGCCATCGCCCTCGGTCATCCCCTCGGCGCCACCGGCGTGCGTCTGATGACGACACTGTTGTGCGAACTCGAGCGCACCGGCGGCCGCTATGGACTGCAGACGATGTGCGAGGGTGGCGGTCAGGCCAACGTCACCATCATCGAGCGCCTCTGAGACTGCCGCACCCCCTGCTGTCGCAGGCCAGCCGTACACTCTCGACCATGAGTGACGTGCGACCCCGAGGCATCCCCGATGACACCTCGGTCGACGCATGGAAGGTGGAGATGC
>JBJTGD010000136.1:0-3287 GCA_046093735.1 Acidimicrobiia bacterium
GGTGTCGACCCCGGCCTTCGACGCGCTGGCGAAACGCGGTCTGCGGTACAACCAGTTCCACACGACCGCGCTGGGCTCTCCGACGCGCGCCGCGCTGCTGACCGGTCGGCAGCACCACTCGGTGCACATGGGCGGCATCACCGAGATCGCCAACTCGTTCCCGGGCTACGACAGCGCGCTGCCGCGCGAGGCGGTGACGGTCGCCGAGGTCCTGCGTCTTTCGGGTTACAGCACGGCGTGCTTCGGCAAGTGGCACCTCGCCCCCGGCTGGGAACAGGGCCCGAGCGGACCGTTCGATCGATGGCCGACGGGCATGGGGTTCGACCGCTTCTACGGGATCATCGGCGCCGAGGCCTCGCAGTACGAGCCGCCGGTCTACGACCAGACCACGCCGATCTCCCCGCACCTCGATCGCCCCGGCTACCACCTGACCGAGGACCTCGCCGACCGCGCCATCGAATGGATCCAACGTCAGCGGGCGACGACACCCGAGCGTCCGTTCTTCTGCTTCTTCTCCACCCCGGCCGTCCACGCGCCGCACCATGTCGCGCCCGAGTGGAGCGATCGGTTCGCCGGTCAGTTCGACGACGGGTGGGACGCGCTGCGGGAACGGATCCATCAGCGCCAACTCGATCTCGGTGTGATCCCACCGGGGACGGCGCTCACGCCTCGTCCCGACGAGATCCCGGCCTGGGAGGACTACCCCGAGCGCTATCGCCCCGTGGCCCGTCGACTCATGGAAGTGTTTGCCGGGTTCCTCGCCCACACCGATGCGCAGATCACCCGGGTGATCGGGGCGATCGACGACCTCGGACTGGGGGAGGACACGCTCGTCATCTACATCACCGGTGACATCGGTGCCTCGGCCGAGGGAACGGTGCACGGCGCGTGGAGCGCTCCGAGCTTCCAGAACGGCGTCCAGGAGGATCCCGAGTGGCTGCTCGCGCACATGGACGACTTCGGCACCGAGCGGTGCGAGAACCACTTCAACGTCGGATGGGCGTGGGCGCTCGACTCGCCGTTCCAGTGGATGAAGCAGGTGGCATCGCACTTCGGCGGCACCCGAAACGGCATGGCGATGTCGTGGCCCGGACACATTGCCGATGCCGGCGGTCTGCGGTCGCAGTTCCATCACCTCATCGACATCGCACCCACCATCTACGCGGCCGCCGGCATCACTCCTCCCGACGTGGTGAACGGGATCGAGCAGATGGAACTGCACGGCACGCCGATGGACTACACGTTCGCTGATCCCGATGCGCCGAGCACCCGTCGAACGCAGTACTTCGAGATCCTCGGCAATCGGGCGATCTACCACGACGGATGGGTGGCGGCCTGTTTCCACGGCCGACTGCCGTGGATCCGGCTGGCCGGCTACGCCTTCGACGGCGATCAGGAGTACTGGGAGCTCTACGACATCACCAGCGACTTCTCGCAGTCGGTCGACCTCGCTGCGCAACACCCCGAGAAGCTGGCCGAACTGCAGGAGCTGTTCCACACCGAGGCGCTCCGCTACGGCGTGTACCCGTTGCGCGATCCCGGCTCGCCCATCGGGGGCGACTTCGCGCCGCCACGATCGCTCGAGGGGCTGACGTCGATGACGTACACGACCGCGCACGTGCGTATGCCCGAGTCGTCGGTGATCGACATCAAGAACCGATCATTCGCCATCGCGGCGCGGATCGAGGTCGCCGACGCGTCTGCGCAGGGGGTGATCGCCTGCCAAGGCGGCGCGATGGCGGGATGGTCGCTGTACCTCGACACCGACGGAGCACCGGTGTTCCACTACAACCTCTACGGCCACGAGCACACGGTGGTGCGCGCCGCCGAGCCGTTGCCGACGGGCGGGCACGTCGTCGCCGTCGTGTTCGCCTCCGACGGTGGCTTCGGTGCCGGAGGCGTCGCCACCCTGTTCGTCGACGGGGCCGATGTCGCCTCCGAGCGCCTGGAGCGCACCGTGCCGCTGCGGTTCTCGATGAGCGGCGAGACGTTCGACGTCGGCGTCGACACCGGGTCACCCGTTGGCGACTACCCGCATCAGTTCCCGTGCACGGCGTCGATCCGGACGGTGACGCTCGAGCAGTTGAGCGCTCCCGGGCCGGAGATCCTCGAGCAGATCCGCGCCGGGATGTTCCGCGCTGCCCTCAGCGCTCAGTGAACGTCGGACGAATGTGCGAGAGTCCCGACGGTGAGTGACGATTCGACGACGCGACAGGTGGGAGCGCGCACGGTTCCGATTCCCTCCCATCTGAGCGCCCATGCCCAGTTCATGCTCGGCATCGAGCGCGACGACGCGTATCCACCGCTCGACGATCACGACGCGTGGCGCGCCGCCCGTGAGGCGGGCAACGCGCTGCGTCTCGGCGCGTACGGGCCGATGGCCGCCGCCATCGATGCCGAGGTCGAGGAGATCACCGTCGGCCCGGTGCCGGTGTACGTCGTCACGCCCGTCGGCATCGAGCCCGACGACGATCGGGTGTTCCTCGACGTGCACGGAGGCGCGCTCACCGTGGGGAACGGGGCCGTGTGTCGGGCCACCGGCATCCTGGCCACGCGCTACAGCGGTGTCACCACATGGGCGGTCGACTACCGCCTCCCACCCGAGCACCCCTTCCCCACGCCGCTCGACGACTGTCTCGCCGTCTACGAAGCACTGCTCGAGCGACGTGCGCCGGGCCGGATCATCCTCGGGGGCCTGTCGGCGGGCGCCAACCTCGTCGCCGCCACCATCCTCAAGGCCCGCGACGCAGGGTTGCCGATGCCGGCCGCGGCCGTACTGCTGTCACCCCATCTCGACCTCACTGAATCGGGCGACACGTTCCACACCAACATGGGCATCGACAACGTGCTGTCGGTCAGTCCGATGCCGGCGAGTCTGCTCTATGCGAACGGCCACGACCTCGGCGATCCCTATCTGTCGCCGCTGTTCGGCGACTTCACGAAGGGCTTCCCGCCCACCCTCCTCACCGCGGGAACCCGTGATCTCTTCCTCTCCAACTCCGTTCGCATGCACCGGGCGCTGCGGGCCGTCGGCATCGAGGCGGAACTGCACGTGATGGAGGCGGCCCCGCACGCTGGCTTTCTCGGTTCTCCCGAGGACCTCGAAGTCCTGGCCGACGTCCGAAGGTTCGTCGACGCGCAGTGGCAGTGACCGGGCCGTGACCGACCCGTCGCCGCCCTCGGATTCGCCGGCCGGGAACGACCTAGATTCCCGAGTCGGAACCGGCCGTGCGCCGCATCACGACCCACCAGGGGGAGCCGTGCTCGACCATCGGATACTCGGAGCC
>JBJTGD010000137.1:0-12999 GCA_046093735.1 Acidimicrobiia bacterium
GATCTCCTATGGCCTTTACCTCTACCGGTGCCCGAGGCGTCACCGGAACTGTCCGAGGGTGGACTGCCCCTCTACGCCGTCGGCACCACCATCATCGTGCTGGCCGCCACTCGACGAGGCGTGGTCACCACGCTGCTGTCGGTGTCGGTCCTGCGCTGGGCCGGCCTGATCTCCTATGGCCTCTACCTCTACCACTGGCCCATCTTCCTCGTGCTGTCCCCTGAACGCACCGGCCTCTCCACCGCGCCGCTGTTCGTGGTCCGCATGCTCGTCACCACCACCATCGCGCTGCTGTCGTACTTCCTCCTCGAACAACCCATCCGACGCGGCACCATGATCAAGAGCGGTCGCGCCGCCCTCTCCGCCGCACTGGCGGGTGCGGTGATCGTGGCTGCGGTGGCTGTCTCCGTCACCCTCGACCCACCCCGCAGCACCGTGGCCTACGGCAACGTCCGGATCGACGACTTCCGACCGGGTGAGGTCCAGGAATCGTTGAACCCGATCGATCCGACCAAGGCCAACCCGATCGGCCGACGGGTGATGCTGGTCGGCGATTCGGGCGCATTCGACTTGGCGCCCGCCCTCGGCGCCGCCTACCTGTCGAGCGGATCGCAGCGCTACCAGAGCATCGCCTTCCCGGGATTCGGTCTCACCCTGGCGTCGTCGAAATGGCGTGAGACATGGACCGAGGCCATCGCCGAGTTCGACCCCACGCTCGTCATCGCGTCGATGGGCGGATGGGACTACGACTACTACGCCGCCAACGGCCCCGAGGGCTACGCCCGTCTGGTGGCCGAGGCCACCGGTGTGCTCACGGCCAAGGGGGCGCGCGTGCTCTGGGTGTCGGTGCTGCCGGGAGGGAAGTTCGCAACGATGTCGGTCAACCCGGCCCTCGAGCGTGTGCCCGACCTGGCGGCGGGTGACGTCGAGTACGTCGACCTCGACGACGCGCTGCGCGCTCCCGACGGCACGTTCGCCCGCTCCTACGTCGACGACGGTGGACGCACCGTCCTACTGCGCAAGCCGGATTCCTGGCACCTGTGCCCCACCGGGGCCGCCCGACTGGCCGGCGCCATCAACGAGGAGACCACCGTCCTGCAGTGGTCCGACCGGGCCGTCCGAGGTTGGCAGGACGGACCGTGGCGCACCGACGCCCGCTACGACGATCCCAAGGGCGGCTGTCCGGGCTGACCGTCCGAGCCCGCGGTCGTTCCGGGCGCGTCGATCGCCGGAGCCACCCGCAACGATCCCCGTCGGGCCAGTCGCAACGACGGTCGCTCGACGGCATGCCACGTGAGCCAGGCCAGCGCAGTGGCCAGCGCAGCCACGACGACGAGGACCCGCAGGAACCCACCGTCGAACTGCGCCAGTCCGAACCACGACTGCACCTCGGCGATGAGGGCCTTGTGCCACAGGTAGACGCCGTAGGACAGCACCCCGAGCACCACCATCGGTCGCCAACCGAACACGGAGGCGGGACCGCGCAACGCCGAACGCCGCAGAGCGAACGGCACTAGCAGGAGCGCCGCGAACAGACCGAAGGCGAGCTGGCGGGCGAACTCACGGCCGTCACCGAAGGGCATGGGCACCTCGAGCTTCACCGCCGGTCGACGCAGACCGACCACGCAGGTGACGGTGAACACGGCCACGGCCGCCACCAACCACCACCCCGGTCGTCGCACCCAGCGCTCCACCCGTTCGCCGACCGCCCCGTCACGACCGGCCCACTCCCGCACCACGACGAGGGCGATCCCGAGGGCGAAGAGGTCGAACTGGCCGGGCAGCCAGTAGAGCGCCAACCGCGACCACGGCGGCGGGAACAGGTACATCGACAGACGCCAGAGCGTCGACAGCGCGTAACCGACCGCGCAGGCGACGAGCAGCGCTCGTTCGCGCCGCACCACTCCCAGCCGCCGGAACGACCAGGCCAGCCCGAGAGTGAGCAACGGGAGAACGGCGTAGAACGAGATCTCCACACACAACGTCCATGCCTGCACCATGCCGGAGTAGAAGGTCGACGGGTCGTAGATCTGCGCCAACCCGTAGAGCAGGATCCCGTCGCGCCACGAATCGATCGAGGTGCCGAGGAACAGCACCATGGCGGTGAGGACGACCCAGTAGGCCGGGTAGATGCGCACGGCGCGACGCCACCAGAACGAGCCGATGCCATCGATGGGACGGTCGTCGAGGAGTCGGCGAACGAACGGACCGCCGAGCAGGAACCCCGACAACACGAAGAACACGGCGACGCCGATGTCCAGCTGTTCGTAGACGATGCCGAATCGACCGCGGAAGCTGGCTCCGGTGTCGTAGGCGACGTGGTGCACCACCACGGCGAACGCAGCCAACGCTCGCAGACCGTCGAGGCCGACGATGTGGCTACGCGTCGACCGCACCATGGAGGACACCGGGCGACCCTATTCGTTCCCGACCCTCCGGGCGTTCGTTCCTGACCGCCCGAGCGCCACCGTCGACACCCGGGCGTGGACCACAATGGGCGACCATGACCTCGAAGCGCCGCTCGTCGCTGTCGATCGGCGACCGAGTGGCGCTGGTGACGCTGGCAGTGACGGCGTGGGTGCCGCTGCTCCTCACCAATCCCGGTCGGGTGGGTGGCGACACCAAGGCCTACCTCACCATCGATCCCTCGCAGTGGTTGTCGAAGGTGGCGTGGCTGTGGTCCCCCGCCATCGGGGCCGGGGGCGTGACCCATCAAAACATCGGGTACCTGTGGCCGATGGGTCCGTGGTTCTGGGTCCTCGATCGCCTCGGTGTGCCCATGTGGGCCGCGCAACGCCTGTGGTTGGGCGCCCTGCTGTTCGCCGCCGGTACCGGCACGTGGTGGCTGTGTCGCCGGTTCGTATCGGGCCGCATCGCCGTCGTGGCCGCCTTCGCCTACATGCTCTCGCCCTACGTGCTCCAGTACAGCGAGCGCATGTCGGTGATGTTGCTGCCGTGGTCCGGTCTCCCATGGCTGCTGGGACTCACCATCCTCGCCCGTCGCCAACGCACGTGGCTGGCGCCCGCCCTGTTCGCGCTCGTGCTCGGCATCGTCGGCGGGATCAATGCCACCTCCGTCATCCTCATCGGCCTCGGTCCGCTGTTGTGGCTCGTCTACGCGGTCGTGCTCCCCCGGCAGGCGGGCACCGCCGACGAAGTGGTGCGCACGAGGATCACCCACTCGCTCGGTGCCGCGATGCGCATCGGTGCGCTGTCGTTGCTCACGGGCGCGTGGTGGATGGCCGGACTGCGCAACCAGGGTGCGTTCGGACTCCCCATCCTCCGCTACACCGAGACCTACGAGACGGTGGCCAACTCCTCGGCCGCGCCCGAGGTGCTACGGGCGCTCGGTCACTGGTACTTCTACGGCGGCGACCAGTTGGGGGCGTGGGTCCAGCCCTCGGTCACCTACACCGAGCGACCGTGGGTCATCGCCCTGAGCTTCGCGCTGCCCATCGTGTCGCTGGCGGGACTGGTGCTGTTCCGGTTCCGGCACCGGCTCTTCTTCGCCGCTCTGGTGGTGGTGGGCACGCTCGTGGCCGTCGGCGCCCATCCCTTCGACGCGCCGTCGGCGCTGGGTCGGGTGTTCGCTGCGGTGATGGGCACCGAGACCGGACTGGCCCTGCGCTCGACGCCGCGGGCCATCCCGTTGCTGGTGCTGGGACTGGCCGTCGGACTCGGCGCCCTGGCCGCCGGGATCACCGACCTCGCCACCGCCGCGTTGGCCCGCACCCGACGTTCGCCCCGTCCGGTGGCCGCCATCGTTTCCATCGCCGCCGTGCTGGTGGTGGCCGCCAACCTGCTGCCCCTGTGGGACGGCACCATCGCGGCCGACCGACTGGCCCGACCCGAGGACATCCCGGGCTATTGGCTGGAGGCGGCCGCTGCGGTCGACGCCGCCGGCACCGACACGCGCGTGCTCGAGCTGCCCGGCACCGACTTCGCCGCCTACCGGTGGGGCAACACCGTCGACGATGCCCTGCCGGGCCTGATCGACCGACCTTCACTGGCCCGTGAACTCATCCCCAGCGGCACGCCGCAGTCCGCTGCGCTGTTGCTGGCCCTCGACCGCCGCTACCAGGAGGGCACGGCCGAGAGCACCGCGTTGGCTCCGATCGCTCGCCTGTTGGGTGTGGGCGACGTGCTGTTGCGCAACGACCTCGAGTGGGAGCGGTTCAACACCCCGCGACCGTTCCGCATGTGGAACTCACTGCTGCGGGCCCCCGGTCTGGCGCCGCCGCTGCTGTTCGGGCCCCTCGGCTACAACGAACGGGCCAGTGGTCCGCTGCTCGACACCATCGGGCCGTCCCAGCCCCCGAACCAGCCGGCGTCGGCGCCGGTGGCGCTGTTCGCCGTGTCCGACGCGCTGCCGATCATCCGCACGGTCCGCCGCGCCGAGCCGCTGGTGATGGCCGGTGACGCCGAGGGTCTCGTCGACCTCGCCGCGCAAGGGCTGCTCGATCCCCGTCAGGCCATCTTCTACGCCGCGTCGTTCGCCGCCGACCCGGCAGCCCTGCGCTCCATCGTCGAGGACGGGGCGGTACTCGTCCTGACCGACACCAATGCCAAGCAGGGCCTGCGCTGGGGCACGATCCGCGAGAACCGCGGCGTAGTCGAACGGGCCGACGAGTCGACACTGCGTTTCGATCCCGCCGACAACCGCCTCGACGTGTTCGTCGGTCAGACCACCGATGACCAGACCGTGGCCGTCCAGACCGGCGCCCGCATCTCCGCCACCGCCTACGGGAACTCGGTGAGCTTCTCCCCCGGCGAGCGACCGTTCCTCGCCTTCGATGGCGATCCCACCACGGCATGGCGCGTCGGCGCCTTCGACGACGTGGTCGGCGATCGCAGCGTCGCCGATCTCGACACTCCCGCCACCGTCGACCGGATCGTGCTGCGCCAACCGACCGACGGGAACCGGTGGATCACTCGGGTACGGGTCACCGTGGGCAACCGCTCGTTCGACACCGACCTCGGTCCCGACCCTCTCGCCCCCCAGGGCGTCACCTTGGAGTTCCCCTCCACCACAGCCGATCGGGTGGCCGTCGAGGTGCTGGCCACCAACGTCGGACGCGTCCCCTCGTACCGGGACTTCTCCGGTGTCGGCTTCTCCGAGATCGCCATCGGCGACGTGCGCGTCACCGAGTCGCTGCGACTCCCGACCACCCTGCTCGGCCTCGTCGGCACCGACGACCTCGCCCACCGCACGCTGGTCATGATCAGCCGCAACCGCATCGATCCGGCCAATCCGTTCGCCGTCGAGCCAGAGCGGACGATGCGTCGGACCGTGGTGCTCCCCTCCACCCGAGCCTGGTCGGCCGTGGGCACGGTGCGCATCGATCCGCAGACCTCCGATGCGACCCTGCGCGCGCTGCTCGGCGTTACCGATCCGGTGGTCGTCAACGCGTCGTCATGGTTGCCGACCGACGTGGTCGACCGCGGACGAGCAGCGTTCGACGGTGACCCCGGCACGTGGTGGACACCGTCGACGACCGACACCGCAGCGCCATGGGTGCAGATCGACTCGCCCCGCGCCGGTCGCACCGGCGCCGTGCGAGTCACGTACGCCACCGACGGTCGTCATTCGATCCCGGCGGGATTCACCGTGATCGCCGACGGGCGGGTCGTGGGCACGACGGCCGTACCCGACCGGGCCGACGGTCCGGTGGGCACCACGGCGACCATCGACATCCCCATCACCCCAGGGACCGACGCTGCCTCGTGGCGCGTCACCGTCGACGGCGTGCACCCCCGCACCTCGGTCCCGTGGTTCGGCGGCGCTCCCGAGGTCGTACCCGTGGCCATCGCCGCCATCGACGGTCTTCCCGAGCGTCCGGCGCCACTGCCCACCACCATCGACTCGGGATGTCGTGACGATCTGGTGCGCGTCGACGGATCGGTGCTCCCGGTGCGAGCGGTGGGCCGCACTGCGGCCGTGCGCGCCGGTGATCCCCTGCAGTTGCTGTCGTGTGCCGCCACCACCATCGCCGCCGGCTCGGTGTCGATCGAGACCACCGATGCCCGGCGCACCGGCCTGGCCGTCGATCGGCTCGTGCTGGGCAGCGCAGTCGGCGGCGCGGCCATCCCCGTGGGCGTGGCCCCCGATGCCACCTCCGTCGACCAACGCGGCTACCGGTCCGACGTCGCCCCCACCGGCGCATCGATCAGGATGGTCGCCGAGCGACCCGACCGCATCGAGCTGGAGATCGACGGCCTCACCGATCCGTCGTGGCTCGTGCTCGGCCAGAGCTACAGCACCGGCTGGAGCGCCCACAGCCCCGAACTGGGAACGCTCGGCGCACCCACACTGATCGAAGGTTTCGCCAACGGCTGGCGCCTCGACGCATCGACCGGCACCGTTCGCGTGGTACTGACGTGGACGCCACAGCGCGTGGTGTGGATCGGTATCGCCGTCTCCATCGTCGGCACGTTGCTGTGCCTGGCGCTGGTGTTGCTCCCGTGGTTCCGTCGTCGCCGGGCGCGTGCCACGACGACCGCCGACGCGAATGACACCGGAGTCGTCGCCGCGGAGCTCGGTGCGGATATCGACGCGACGAACCCGGTGACCGCGCCCACCGACCGATTCGATCTCGCCGGTCCGCGCGCCCGAGTGCCGGGCACGAGCTGGCGCACCACCGTGGTTGGCGGTCTCCTCGCCGCGGTGCTGGCCGCCATGATCCTCCCCGAGTGGCAAGTGGCCGCCGTTCCCATCGGGCTGGCCGCGGGTGTCGTCCTGCGCACCGGACGGTTCACGAGGATCTTCGCGCTGCTCGCCCCCGCCTCACTGTCTCTGGCCGGCGCCTACTCGGTGCTGCGCGAATGGCGCGGGAAGTACCCGAATTACACGTGGCCCGGGATCATGAGTGCGGTGAACGTGCTCGGCGTCGTCACCATCGCCGTGCTGGGCGCGTGGATCGTGATCAGCGCGCTTCGCGGCGAGGACGAGGATCAGCCCGCCGGAGGCGTGTAGAGCACCTGCATGCGGTAGAGCAGTGCCGGACGGCTCGAACCCTCGGCGGCGATCTCGGCCTCGGTGGTGACCAGCGTGCCCTTGGGCTTGGCCTCGGCCCGCACGATCCGCGACCGCGCCCGCACCGTGGCACCGGCCGGAACCGGCGACAGGAAACGGAGTCCCTCGGCGCCGTAGTTGACCGCGCTCCCCTGACCCTCCAGCTTCAGGGCCGAGGTGGCGAGACGGGGCATGAGGCTCAGCGTCAGGAAGCCGTGGGCCACGGGGCCACCGAACGGACTCTCCTTGAGGGCGCGCTCGACGTCGATGTGGATCCACTGACGGTCACCGGTCAGTTCGGCGAAGTCGTTGATCATCTCCTGTGACACGACGATGGACGGCCCCCAGTCACCGAACTCCTCGCTGGCCAGGGCATTGATCGCATCGATGTCGTCGAACCGCACTGCGTCCATCTCGAACCTCTCCTGTGTCCGTCACTCGGACGATCCGGACCCGGCGCCCGGCCGGCGACGACACTACCGGTTCGCCCCGAGACCCCTACAGTGCGGCCATGATCACCGAGACCGACCTCGTCTCCGAGCGACTCGACACCCTTCTGGCCGAGTTGGATCCCGCCACCACCCCGCCACAGGAACTCCGCGGTCGCCAGTACGAACTCGGTCTCGCGTGGGTGCACTTCCCCGAGGGTCGGGGTGGACTCGGTCTGGCGCCCTCCTACCAGCGCGCCATCGATGCCCGTCTGCGCGAGGCCGGCGCCCGCTCGCCCGGGGTGGAGTCGTTCTTCGGACTCACCATGGCCGGCCCCACCATCGCCACCCATGGCACCGACGAACAGTGCGCCACCCTGCTGCGCCGCATCTTCACGGTGGAGGACGCCTGGTGTCAGTTGTTCTCGGAGCCCGGTTCGGGATCCGATCTGGCCGGTCTGGCCTGTCGGGCGGTGCGCGACGGCGACGAGTGGGTCATCACCGGACAGAAGGTGTGGAACACGCTGGCCCACCTCGCCGACCGGGGCATGCTGGTGGCTCGGACCGATCCGACAGCACCGAAGCACGCCGGGCTCACGTACTTCGCGCTCGACATGCACGCGCCCGGTGTCGAGGTGCGACCGCTGCGGCAGATGACCGGTGAGGCCGAGTTCAACGAGGTGTACCTGACCGAGGTGCGCGTCCCCGACCACGACCGCATCGGACCGGTGGGCGCCGGCTGGCGCGTGTCGATGACCACGCTGGCCAACGAGCGCACCACCATCGGCGGAGGTGGCGGCGCTCCCCCGGCGCGCGGCTCGGGCGCCATCGCCGAGGCCCTGCGCATCTGGGAGGACGAGCACACTCATCGCACTCCGGTGGCCCGCGACCGACTGGTCGACCTGTGGGTTCGCTCGGAGGTGTTGCGGCTCACCAACCTGCGCGCCGCCCAGAACCGCCGGGCCGGCAACCCCGGACCGGAAGGATCCATCGCCAAGTTGCAGTTCGCCGAGATCAACATGGAGATCTACGAGTTCTGCGTGGATCTCCTGGGCGCGGCTGCGCTGGTCGATCACGACTTCACCATGCGGCGCTCCGAGAGTCTCGGACTCACCGGGCCTCCGGGATCGGCCCGCAAGATGTTCCTGCGGTCGAGGGCCAATTCCATCGAGGGCGGTACATCGGAGATCCAACGCAACATCCTCGGTGAGCGAGTGCTCGGTCTGCCCGGCGAGCCGCGCACCGACAAGGACCTCCCCTGGATCGACGTCCCCCGCAACTGACGTGCGCATCGATCTCGACCTCTCCACCGATCCGGCCGACTACGCCTTCATCCATCGGGTGCGGGTTCGCTTCGCCGAGACCGACGCCATGGGTGTGGCCCACCACTCCTCCTACGTGGCGTGGCTGGAGGAGGCCCGCGTGGAGTACCTGCGTCACCTCGGCCATCCCTACGCCGAGATCCGGGCCGGGGGGCACGACTTCGCTGTCCTCGAGCTGTTCGCGCAGTACCGGAGGTCGGCGCGGTTCGAGGAGGTCGTCACGGTGCACACGCGTGTCGGCTCGGTGCGCGGCGCCACGTTCCAGATGGAGTACCTGCTGATGATCGACGACGAGACCTGCGCGTCGGCCGCCACCGTCCATGGCGTCGTCGATCCCACCGGCCGCGCCGTGCGCGCCCCCGAATGGTTGCGCGAGCTGCTGGGCCGCGCCTGAGTCAGTCCCGGAACTCCGGCGCCCGACCCTCGGCCCGGGCCGCCACTGCTTCGTCCCAGTTGTTCGTGGTGAGTCGCACGTAGAGCTGTGCCGTCATCTCGTTGCGCATGTGCGAGCGGAACGACGACGACTCGAGACCGGCCAGCGCCATCTTCTTGGTCAGTTCGATGCCGATGCGGCTGAGCCCGGCGATGCGGTCGGCGATGGCGATCGCCGAATCGAGCAGATCCTCCCGGGGGACGAGTCCGGTGACGAGCCCGACGCGTTCGGCCTCGACGGCGTCCATGTCCCGGCCGGTCAGCATCAGCTCGTTGGCCCGTCCGGCGCCGATGATGCGCGGCAACAGGTAGCTCAACCCCAACTCGGTGGCGGTGAGACCGTTGTTGATCCCGGCGGCGCGGAAATACGCCTCGGGCGAGGCGATCCTGATGTCACAACAGGAGGCGAGACAGAGTCCACCGCCGATCGCTGCACCATTGATGGCGGCGATCACCGGTTGGTGCATCTCCTGGATGGCGATCACGATGTCGTCGAGGAGCTTCCCGGCCCGGTGGGCGATGGTCGTCGGCGTCAGTCCCTCGATGTGGGGAATCGACCCGGAGGCCTTCTGGTCGGCCCCCGAGCAGAAACCCTCTCCGGCGCCGGTGATGATCACGGCTCGGGTCTCGTTGTCGTTGGCCACCCGGTCGAGCTCGGCCTTGAACGGCAACATGACGTCGAAGGCCATGGCGTTCATGCGATCGGGACGGTTCAGGGTGATCACCGTCACATGGGGCTTCGGCTTCTCGACGAGGACGAACGACATGGACCCTCCTTGGTCGTGGGGCACGCTAGCCAGCGGCGTGACCTCCGTCGCACCCACCCTCCCCGTGGCCACCGGCATCGGCGGGTAGGTTGACGGGGTCGGATCGGACCCCTGAGAGTGCGACCCCATCGGGTCCACGGAGGTTCCGGTCAACGGGTTGGCCGATCCACCCGTCCCCCCGTTCCCTGGACCGCCGAGGAGGCCCCGTGGGCACCCAGCGCACGAGTTTCGAGAAGTTGCAGCGCGACCGGGCCAAGAAGGCCAAACAGCAGCTCAAGCGCGAGAAGCGTCTGTCCGGTGAGACCCGGTCCGAGGACGAGCCCGCCGAGCTGCTGTCGACCGAGGGCGAACTGTCCGCCGCCGAGTTGCTGGCCCAGATCGAACTGATCCACAAGCAACTCGACGACAAGGTCATCGACTTCGACGAGTTCGAGGAACGCAAGATCGAGTTGATGGCCCGCCTGCCGATCGATTGAGCGATCGACCGGGCGATCGACCGATCGAACACGTCGATCGCTGCATCGATCACTGCACCGTCCGCTACGTCGAATCGTCAGCTGCGGTAGCGCTCGGCCAGTTCACCGATGATGCGCAGGCAGTCGGCGGCGCACTCCTCAAGGACCTCGGCCACCGGTCGGATCGACTCGATGCGACCCGACACCGCACCCCCGAGGGGCAGCGCCGCCTCCATGTCGCCCTCGAAGTACAGCGAGCGGAACATCACCATGTCGTCCATGGCGTTGCGGCTCGTGTCGAACTCGAGGGCGTTGGTGCGTTCGGTGCGCAGCACCCGCACCGCCGGTGCCCGATGACGGTTCAACAGCACCGAGTCGGTCTCGGCCGCGGCGACGATGGCCTGCTTCCAGTTGTCGTGGATGGGCGACTCCCGCGTCGCCACCATGACGGTGCCCAACTGCACTCCCTCGGCGCCGAGGGCGAAGGCGGCGGCCATGGTGCGACCGTCGAGGAACCCGCCCGCGCCGATCACCGGCACATCGACCCTGGAAGCAACCAGGGGCAGCAGCACCATCGTCGACACATCACGTGGGTTCTTGAAACCGCCGCCCTCGGATCCCTCCACCACGAGGCCGTCGACCCCCGCCGCCACCGCCTTGAGTGCAGCCCGCAGCGTGGGCACCACATGGAACACCGTCACCCCGGCGGACTTGAGCGCATCGGTGTAGCGAGTCGGGTCACCGGCCGACGTGGTCACGAACCGCACCCCGTTGTCCACCACGAAGTCGACGATCCCGGGATCGGACACGAAGGCCTGGGCGATGTTCACGCCGAACGGTCGATCGGTGAGATCGCGCATCCTGGCGATCTCGATCCGCACCTCGTCGAGTTGGCCCGATGACGTCTCGATGATGCCCATGGCGCCTGCGTTGGACACGGCCGAGGCCAGTGCCGAGCGTGCGATGTAGCCCATCGGGGCCTGGATGATCGGCAGGTCCACACCGAGCATCCGAGTGATGCGGTTGTCGAAACCCATCGGAATCTCAGCCGATCGGCTTGAGCGCTCCGGCGGGCAGAAGCTGCGGCCACTCGACATCGGTCGGGAGCGGGTGGGCGAACGTCCCGTACTTCGGCGTCGCCGTCGCCCGGTAGCGATCGGTCGAGTGGGTGCGGTCGGTGTCGAACTCGGGGATCACCTTGTCGCCGAACAGTTCGATCGTGGCCAGGATCTCCTCGTGGTAGAGCCCCTCGATGGGCAGACCGAAGGCCAACTGGTCCATGCCGACATCGCCCCAGGCTGCGATCTGCTCGCACACGTCGTCGGGCGTGCCCACCAGCATGTACCCACCGGCGATCAACTTGTCGAGGAGTTCGTCACCGTCGACGCCCGAGGCCACCATGTCGTGCAACGAGGACGGCCGCGACGGCCACGTGATGGCGTCCGTCGACTTGGGCATGGTGTCGTGGTACAGGTTCACCATCGACACGAGGTAGCCCCGTCCCTTGCGCAGGGCGATGGCCCGGGCCTCCTCGCGGGTACCGCAGCAGATCACCGAGTTGGTGATCATGACGTTGTCGTTCACGAACTGCCCGATCGGTTCGGTGCAGTTGGCGATGCCCTGCTTGTAGGCGTCGATGCGTCCGCGCAATGCGAAGATCGGCTCGAAGTTGAAGGCGATGGCGCCGATGCCCATCTCGCCGGCCGTGGTGAACGTGGGCGGGTTGCCGCACGCCACCCAGATCGGCGGGTGTCCCTTGCCGTAGGGCTTGGGGAGGATGTTGTGCGGGTAGGGCACGGTGAACGACTCACCGTGGTGCTCGTAGTCCACCTGCTCCCACATGCGCGGGATCTCGCGCACGACCTCGTTCCACTCCGGCTTGGTGGAGTCCTTGTCGAGGATGTTGAAAGTCGCCATCTCGTGCGAACCGGCGCCCCGGCCGGTCCCCCACTCGAACCGGTTGTTGGTGAAGTGGTCCATCGTGGCGGCGCGCTCGGCGAAACGGGCCGGATGCTCCTTGCGGGGCGACAAGCTGTTGATGGCCGTGCCCAAGTGGATGTAGTCGGTCTGGGCCGCGATGTAGCCGATGGCCACCTCGGGTGCCGACAACTGCGAGTACTCGGTCAGCGAGTGGTGCTCACCGAACCAGCAGTACTTCCAGTTGTGCTTGTCGGCGAAGATCGCGTAGTCGGCCTCGCGCATGTAGGACAGGTGCTGCTTGTTCGTGTCGTGCGCAGATGGACCCGGGATGTACCCGTTGAGGAAGACTGCGAATTCCATGATGCCCCCAGGAGTGCGTGTGGATCGTTCCGTTGGTCCCCCCGACGGAACGTCCAGAGTGTGGCACACCGCGCCGGGACGACGATGCCGGCGCGTCGCAGGTGTCAGACGGGTTCGTAGACCTCGTAGACCAGTCGACCGCCCTCGCCCACCTGTCCCCGACCGAACAGGTGGAGGGCGTTCAGCCACCGGTAGCGCTCGTCGCCCGCCTCGAACTCCATACCCACATAGACCGGCGCCTTGCCCATGCCCTGCGACCAGTCGGCCCGACCCTTGTAGGCGAGGTAGACCGGCGCACCGTCA
>JBJTGD010000138.1:0-7386 GCA_046093735.1 Acidimicrobiia bacterium
CGATGGTGCCGACAACTTCCCCAGTCGTTACCTGCTCAACGACGCGTCGCTGCGCACAGGCACGCCGGTGGTGCACGGCTCCATCTTCCGGTTCGAGGGCCAGGTGACCGTGTTCACCCCGCACGACGGCCCCTGCTACCGCTGCTTCCTGCCCGAGCCGCCGCCGCCCGAACTGGCGCCCTCGTGCGCCGAGGCCGGCGTGCTCGGCGTGCTGCCCGGGATCATCGGCTCCATCCAGGCCATCGAGGCCATCAAGCTGTTGCTCGGACTGGGCGACTCGCTGTCGGGTCGATTGCTGGCCTACGACAGCCTCGAGCAGTCGTTCATGACCTACAAGATCCGTCGAGATCCCAAGTGCCCGGCCTGCTCGATCGAACCCGACGAGTTGGTGATCGCCGAGTACGACCAATACTGCACGCCCCACAACGCCCACTGAACCGCCATGCGCCGTCGCGGTTCGTTGGCGGTCGTACTCGCCGCAGTCATCCTGTAGGTGACGGCGTACACCTCGCCCGCCGGAGGATCCATGTCGATCGAGAACTGGGACGGTGCGAACTGGATGCGCGATATGGCGCCGCAGATCGGCCGGCTGCCGCTCTCTCGTCTGGTCATCCCGGGCACCCACGATGCCGGCACGTTCTCGATCCCGCCGAAGGGAGCGAGGATCGCCGACGCGCAGGGTGACACGGTCACCTCGCAGTTCACGGGTCTGCCGCCCGAGTTCGTCATCGGGACCCAGGTGGCGCAGGGCATGACGTGGACGCAACAGTTCGACGCCGGCATCAGGTACGTCGACTTCCGGGTGGTGTGCGAACCGGACGGGATGTTCATCGTCCACACGTTCCGGGGCCAGCCGATCGCCGATGCGCTGCGGGAGATCGCAGCATGGACCGTCGCCCACCCGGCCGAGGTCGTGTTCCTCGATGTGCAGAAGAACTACGGCTGTGCAACTCAGACCTACGAGCGTGCCGGACGGGCCGTCACCGGGAACGATGCACTCACGACCTTGGTCGGCGACGTGTTCGGGTCGGCGCTGGCGCCGCGTCCGTCGTCGGGCGACGCGTCCACAACACTCGACGGGTTGGTGCGGGCCGGGATGAACGTCGTGCCGTTCCTGATCGACACCCCCTTCGCCGAGTCGTCGGACATCTGGTGGCTCCGGGCCGGGAACCGACTGCCCGATGGCGCAGGAATGACGAACGTGTGGGAGCCGATCATCACGATGCCCGAGATGTACACACGGCTCGTCGAACTCGGACCGACCTTCGAAGGTCGCGGGGCGTCACAACTCCTCCTCGGCGCATTGACCACCTCCCCGATGTTCCCGCGCGAGACCGGCATCGCCAACTGGTACCGGGAGTGGCGAGCAGGGACACAAGTCGGCTCGTTGCGGGACTTCGTCGTCGAACGGGTCCTGCCCTCCATGCCGGAGATGATCGCCGGAGCCGCCGCGGCGGGCTACAACGTCATCTCCACCGACTTCCCCGAACTGGGGGAGTGGCCCGGTGGCGCCTCGTTCGCCCGACTCGTCGTCGAGCAGAACCGACGCCGATGATCCGGATGCAGCCCGGTCCGCGGCCGGCGTGGGAACATGAACCGGTGACGAGTCTGGACCCGCTCCGATGAAGCAACGCATCGCCGCGATCTCGGCCAAGACCAAGGGAGCCCTCCCCGAGGGCGCCGGTGCGGTGGGAGTGGGCATCGCCGTGTCGGCCATCACGGCCTACGTGTTCGTGATCGTCACCCTCAACTCGCTCGACACCGGCCCCAAGGCCGCGTTCTCTGCCTTCTGGGCCGTGATCTTCGTGGTCGGTCCCGGTGTCTTCCTGCCCATCGAACAGGAAGTGGGGCGGGCCATCGCTCACCGACGCGCCATCGGCGAGGGCAATCGGCCCCTGGTGGTGAAGGCGTTCCGTCTCGGCGCAGCCATCACTGCCGCCATCGTCGTGGTGGCCATCGCCCTGTCACCGGTGCTCGATCACGAGATCTACCGCGGAGACCAGTCGTTCACCATCGCGCTGTGCGTGAGCCTCGTGGCGTTCTTCCTGCTGAGTCTGGCCAAGGGTGTGCTGGCCGGCGTCGGACGATTCCGTCCCTATGGAGAGGTACTCGCCATCGACGGTGTCGTTCGTCTGATCATGGCCATCGGTCTCGCCGCGGCCGGCGTGGAGACGGCGGGTCTGTTCGCTCTGTGCATCGGCATCGCACCGCTCATCGCGCTGCCGATCTCGCTGCGCACTCAACGCGGGATCCTCACCCCCGGACCGGACGCGCCGTTGCGCGAGCTCTCGACCAATCTCGGCTGGCTGCTCGCCGGTTCGGTGCTCATGCAGGCACTGGCCTATTCGTCTCTGCTGGGTGTGAACATCCTCGCCTCGCCAGCCGATGAGGTGATCGTCGCTGGCTTCGCGTCGGCGTTCTTCATCGCCCGGATCCCCGTGCTGGCGTTCCAGGCCATTCAGGGAACGCTGCTGCCGAAATTGGCTGGTCTCGCCGGAGCGGGTCGACATGACGAGTTCCGCTCAGGACTGCGCAAGTTGATGGTGCTGGTGGTGGTGGTGGCCGTGGTCGGTGCGATCGGCGCATTCGTCCTCGGCCCGACGGTCGGCAAGATCCTGTTCAAGGATTTCACCATGGGCGCCGAGGGACTCGGTCTGTTGGCCGCGGGCAGTGGTGTGTTCATCATCGCCCTCACCCTGGCGCAGGCGCTCATGGCGCTCGGCGGCCACCGCATCACCGCCATCGCATGGGGGATCGGGGCGCTCGTGTGTGTGGTGTTCATGGCCGTGATCCCCGACCTCGAACTGCGCGTCGATGTCGGGTTCCTGGCCGGTTCGGCCGTCACGGCGGTCGTCATGTTCGTCGGCGTGGCTCGCCGCCGGGCTCAGATGGAGTCGATGGGCATCGGGGGTCTCGTCTCGGCGATCGAGCAGGAGCCGATCGAGATCTGAGCCTCGTGATGGCCGTGCGTCAGCGTTGGCTGCGCGAGAAGGTGCGCGCCTGGCGATGGTTGTGGACCCATCGACGCGACATCGCCACACGACGGCGCGAAGTGCAGGCCGCGTGGACGGATGATGAGTCGCGACTGCTCGATCTGCTCTCCACCAGCATGTCGCCGCGGAACATGGAAGACGCCGACACACCTCCGGCCGTCCTCGGTCGAGTGGTGGACGTGTACTGGCGAGCAGTGCGTCGGTGGGTGGTACGTCGCTGACGCACGGCCATCACGAGGAGCCCGATCTCGATGACCGCCGAGAGTGGGGCGATGGCCATCAGGTGTCGTGTCGAGAAGCAGGTGAGTGCCGTCACGCTGCGATTGCGTTCGAGGAGGAAGAACTTCGATGGATTCCGTGAGAAGGAGTAGCGGTGCACGATCACGGCGTCCGGTTCGTACACGACTCGCCACCCGCGTTGGATGGCGCGGATCGAGAGTTCGGTGTCCTCCCAGTAGGCGAAGAACGACTCGTTGAACCCACCGAGGTCGTCCCACAGCGAGCGACGGATGGCCAGTCCCGCACCGCTGGCCCCGACGACGTCGAACTGCTCGGGAAACCGATCGGCGAGTTCTCCGAAGTGATCGGCCCAACTGATGCCCGTCACCGTCACCAGGTTCCCGGCACAGTTCAGCCGGTCCGGCCGGTCGGCGAGGCGGATCGATGCCGTGGCCAGACCGATCCCGGGTGAGGATGCAGTGGCGCACAAGGCCCGAAGGGCGTCGGGCTCGACGATCGCGTCGGGATTCACCAAGGCGACCAGCGGTGCGGTGCCCGCGGCCACTCCGAGGTCGCAGCCCATCGCAAATCCGGAGTTGTGCCCCGGTCGCACCACGCGAACGCGGGCATCCGCCGCGGCGCCGGCGATGACGGACTCCGATCCGCCGTTCTCCACCAATACCAGTTCCACGTCGACGTCGACCGAGCCGAGGATGGCATCGATCGAACGTTCCAACCACGGTTCATCGCCGAAGACGACGACCACCACCGTGACCCTGATCCGGTCGCCACCGGGGGAGAGTGGCCCGTCCACGACGAGAACGTACCATCGCGGTCCTCATCACCGGCCGGCCCCACCGAGGTAGCGATGGACGACGAGATCTCGGCCGACACGGGTGAGGAGTGGTACACGGAGCGACTGTCCCGCCGGCACGAGCAGTCGTGGCGACGGTTCGTGCCCGACCCCTATCGATGGAACATCCGTCGCTCTCGACTCGGCCGCCTCCTCGACATCGGGTGTGGAGTCGGACGTTGCCTCGAGTTCAACGGCGGACACGGCATCGGTGTGGATCACAACCCCACGTCGGTGGCGGTGTGCCGGCAACGCGGGCTGGAGGCATACACCCCCGCCGAGTTCGCGGCGCTCGATCCCGGACTGTTCGATTCGATGCTGCTCTCGCACGTCCTCGAGCACATGACGGCGGCAGAGGGGCGAGCCCTCGTGACCCGGTACCTGCCGCTCGTTCGTCCGGGTGGGACGGTCATGCTCATCACACCGCAGGCTGCCGGGCAGCGGTCGGATCCCTCCCATGTGCGCGCCCTCGACCGGGAGGACCTTCGGGGAGAACTGGAGGCCCTCGGACTGCTGGACCTGCGCACCCGTTCGTTCCCCTTCCCGGCGGTGGCCGGACGGTGGTTCCGGCACAACGAGAACCAGGCCACCGGGCGACGACCGGGTGGCCACTGATCCACAGGGGCCGCTGGTAGCCTCGCCGGCGGGTGGAGTGACGTAGCCGTCGCGGTCTGCGGGAGAGTTCCCCCTTTGTCCACAGCCTTCCCCTCTGGTCGAGCACCTGCCGTCCCCGGTCATCCCCGGGGCCGACGTCGGTCGTCGATGCGGCTGCTGGTGTCGGCGGCGACCCTGGCCTTCGCCCTGCTGGCCGGGGGTTGTCTTCCGGACCTGCTCGAGCCGTCGACCTCGGGTCTGGCCTACGGCAAGGGGCCTCTCGACGCCATCAGGAACGCCGCGAAGACGACCACCTCGGAGAGCTCCTACGCGTCGTGCGGGCTCAGCTCGACCGACCTCGCCGCCATGATGATGGTGCCCACCTGGTTCGAAGCCGGTGGCCCCGTGCCCTCGCCCATGGCCCTGTCGAGATGGGACAACGTCTGGACTAGGGCCAGCAACGCCAACCTCTTCGCCTTCGGTCAGACCACCGGGCCCTACGTCGATCAGCCCTCAGGCGGTGCATTCTTCAGCCCGGGCATCGGTCTGTGGCAGTTCGACTCGGCCGGCGGCTGGGACCTCACTGCGGCCGATGCCATCGATACCGTCACTGCGGCGAACGCTGCGGCGTCGACCATCGCCTACCGCTGGTGCAATGCTCCGCCGAGCAAGGCGACGTCGCCACAGAGCCGCCGGCAGTACGCGTGGGGTCCTTGGTACGGCTGTTCGGGGACCCGTTGCGAGGACCGTTACCAGCAACTGGTGACCGCCGGGCGTCTCAACACGGCGCAGGACTCGGGCATCGATCGCTACGGCGGCATGCAGGCGCGCTCGTGCAACGTGGCTGGACTCGGCACCGGTCTCGTGTGCTGGTACGTGAACCCGGCCAACGCGCAAGGGTCGACGGGATGGAGGAACGGGACGTACGACCCCGGTCGTATCGACTTCGTCACGCCCCTGCCGAAGCCGTTCTACGTGATCCGGGCCAATGGACGCGAGTATCGGATGTGGATCAAGGAGGACACCTCCTTCGACATCGGGATCACTGCGTCGATCCCGATCGGATCGAACGCCCGAACGTCGATCACCTGGGATCGTCAGGCACGGCTGTGTGATGTCACGGCGTGGCGGGGCGAGTGCGGTGGAGTGAGTCCGACGGGGTTCGTCGATGTCGTCGCCGCGGGAACGAACAACGTGAGCGTCGCGGGGTGGGCGTTCGATCGCGACACCACGGCGCCGCTGCCGGTCCATGTGTACGTGGGCGTCGTCGGCTCGGTCATCGCCAACGGTGTGCCCCGGCCCGATGTCGCGACTGCATTCCCCGGAGTGACGTCGACCGCAGGTTTCGAGACCACGCTGCCCTCGGCCATCGGACCGCAACAGGTGTGCATCTACGCCATCGATGTCGGTGGCGGGACCGGCAACGTGCTCCTCGGCTGCCGCAACGTGCTCGTGACCGGGCCGCCGCAGGGTTCGCTGGATGTCGTGGCGCCCCAGCCCGGGTCCATCGCCGTGGCCGGGTGGTCGTTCCTGCCCGGCGATCCCGCCAGCACCGCGGTGGTGACGGTGGATGGGGAGGTGCGGGGCAGCCTTGCGCGAACCGTGGCGCGATCCGATGTGGTCAAGGTCGTGTCGGGGGCCGATCCGGTCTCCGGATTCTCCGGGAACGTGCCGGCATCGGCGGGGCGCCGCACCGTGTGTCTCACGGCGGGACCGGCGCCCGTGGGCACGCTCGGCTGTCGTCAGGTCGACGTCCCCGGTGGGTCACCGTTCGGGAGTGTGGACGTGGTGGCGATCCGGCCCGGTGCCGTGGCGGTGAGTGGCTGGGTCATCGACCCGGACGTCCCCGGCCCGATCGACGTGCACGTCTATGCCGATGCCGTCGGTGTCCCGGTCACGGCCAACCTCTCCCGACCCGACGTCGGCGCGGTGTTCCCCCTCTACGGGGCCGATCACGGGTACACCGCCGTGGTGCCGGCTCGCGGCACCGTGCGGGTCTGCGCCTATGGCATCAACGTCGGGATCGGCTCGACCACAGTGCTCGGGTGCCGCACGGTCACCGTGCCCACGGGCTCACCCATCGGTTCGATCGACACCGCGGTCCGCACCGGCTGGTCGGTCACCGTGTCGGGCTGGGCTCTCGATCCGGACACGGCCGCGTCCATTCCCGTACACATCTATGCCAATGGCGTCGCCTACGGCGTCCTGGCCAATGCGGATCGTCCCGATGTCGGCGCCTTCTTCACCGGCTACGGCCCGGCGCACGGGTTCACCTTCACGGTTCCTTCGGCGGCTCCGGTGGAGATCTGCATCTACGGCATCGAGTCGGCGGGCACCGGCGGGAACCGACTCCTAGGGTGTCGGACCGCCTGATCACCGGCGGGCGCTCCGATCGCTCCTGCTAGACAGACGGACGTGAAGGGACTCATCCTCTCCGGTGGTGCCGGGACACGACTGCGTCCCATCACCCACACCAGTGCCAAGCAGCTGGTGCCCGTGGCCAACAAGCCGATCCTGTTCTTCGGCATCGAGGACATGGTCGAGGCGGGCATCACCGAGATCGGGATCATCACCGGCGAGACCGGCCCCGAGATCCGCGCCGCGGTGGGCGACGGCAGTCGGTGGGGGGCTCGGGTCACCTACATCCCGCAGGACGCTCCGCTGGGCCTGGCCCACTGCGTGCTGATCGCTCGTGACTTCCTCGGTGGCGACGACTTCGTGATGTAC
>JBJTGD010000139.1:0-4483 GCA_046093735.1 Acidimicrobiia bacterium
AGCTCGCGCGCGACAATTGCCCCGTGGCTCGCTGGGCCGCCAATATCGATGATTACTGCTGCTGCGAGAAGGAGCAACGGTGTCCAACTCGGGTCGGTGAATCGACAGACAAGGATTTCGCCGGGTTCGAGTGGCTCGGCAAATTGGGGATCGCTGACGACTCGCGCTATTCCCTCGACAGTCCCGCGCGAACCTGCGGCACCCCGAACGACGTCATCGTCAGTTGACAACCGGTCCGACGCCATGTCGGCAACCACACGTGCCTCCGGAGTTCCGGTAAACGTCACGGGCACGCTTACGGATCGATAAAAGTCACGGCGCCGGCGTCGTTCTTTGGCAACCAGTCGAGGATCTTCGGGAAGATTGTTCAGTTCGTCCATCGTGAAGAAAAACACGTCTTCAACATCATCAAGTTCACCCCTCGCCACAAGGAGATCGCCCACGTCGCGAGCGGCCGCGCGGCCACCATCTATTGCCATCAAAAAGGCCGCTTTGGACAACTCGTTAGCCCGTGTGGCTGCCACCAACTTTTCGCACGCCTTTTGTGCACGCCGACGTTGTCGACGTGGGAGCGCATCCACAATTCCCCGAACGATTGCGTCGCGGCTCTCGCCGAGGCTCGCTTCACGGATCATGGGTCTCTCGTTTTCCGGTCGTGTTGCCAGCGCGCCAACGAGGCGCTCTACGGGGGCTGCGTCCTCACGCCATGAATGGGCCGTCAAATTGCCTTCGTTTGGGCCGTGAAATCCGTGCCTGCGCATGAATGTCTCGAGGTCAAGTTGCCCGCGGCTGACTTGCCAGAGATCATCTGCCAACTGAATTTCCGTGACGCCGCCAAGCCCACCAAGGAGTTCAAGAAACTGCTCGGGCCTCCCACTTGAGGTCGTGAGTTTCGCGATAGCCGCGTGTGATGACATGAGAATGAATCGCCCGCAACAGTGAATTTCGAATGCGTCCCGAAACCGGTCTGCGGCCACACGCAGTCGACCAAATGGGTCGGCCGTGGAGTCTCCGTCTCGAACGTCGCGTTCCCACCATTGACGTTGCTGTGGCTCCAGAACCTGTTGACGCTTCGGTGTCCGGATCATCGCAAACAGTCCCTTGACAACGATGATCGGGAGTCGGGATTTTCGACGAACGTCGGGAAGGTCCGGTCGAACTTTTCCGCACAAGTCCCGTTCGAAGTCGTCAGCACTCACGCCTGGCAAGCTTCCGAAGAATGGTCGCAACAAATCGACATTCAATGCCGGCCTGCCGAAGAAGTACCCGGTCATGAGTTCGTTGACGTCCTCGGGGACGATCAATTCTGACTTGGAAAGGATTCCGAATCGGTAATACGCCCGCCGTGCAGCCGCCTCGGCCTGCGGGCCCCAAAAGCTCCAACACATCGGCGACAGCACATCGGGCGTCGCTTCGCCAATGTTCGCAGTTGTCCAATATCGACTCGGCTCGGAAACTGCGTTCGTCGGATCGACAGCGGTTGTCAACGCTGCACCTCGATACGAAAGAGCTGCCGAGCAGTCTCCGCGACGACCTTCCGCGCAACCGTCTCCGACAATCCAGACGTCATTTCGGTGGCGACCTCGTGCGACGATGGCCACGATGTGTCCGTATGCGGAAAGTCGACTTCGAACATCACGTTATCCGCACCAATTTGATCGAGAAGCGTCAGCCCAATTGGGTCGCGAAAGAACGTGAGATACATGTTTTGTCGGAAGTAATGGCTTGGTGGGTGAGGCATTTTGTCGGATGAAATGTCGGTGAATCCCTCACCTCTCATCTCCTCCCACACGAAGTCCGCTCGCGACAACACATAGGGAACCCATGCCAATTGAGATTCAGCCAACACAATCTTCAAGTCGGGTAAACGCGGAAGGATGCCCGAGAAAAGCCAATCGGTCATCGTGTAGCCAGCGTTAAAGGAAGCCATGACGTTGGGAACCGCGCCACTTCCATCCTTCGCGAGCATCGGAAACCCACCCGTTCCAATGTGGAGAGACAGCACAAGGCCGCTCTTTGCGCATTCTGTGAAGAGCCGATCCCAATAGCCGGAAAAGATCGACGGCAGACCGAGACGGTGTGGTCCCTCGGGAAACGTGATGCTACGGAATCCGAGACCCGTGAGCCGCTGGGCCTCAGCAACAGCAAGATCAATGTCCCATAACGGCACGAGTCCCATCGGAACAAGACGACCATTCGATCCGCTGCACCACTCTTCGTAGATGAAGTCGTTGTATGCGCGAATACACGCGAGACCAAGTTCCTTGTCCTTTGCGAACGAAAATGTCTGACCGCAGAACCGAACGAACATATTCGGATAACAAACCGACGCCTCGATCCCGGCGAGGTCCATCGCCTTCAAGCGCTCATGCGGGTCGAAACACGCGGGATGCATGTCGTCATAAGTGACAGGACGACCATCGACTTCTCGACGGTCGTATCCGGCAGCCGCAGCAATTCGAACGAGTGGCACCTGTTTGTCGTCAAAGTGCCATACGTCGGCCCAGTGCCCTCCCTCGGAGGCGATGAACTGGATGTCGCCGGCACCGAGGTCCGCTTTGCCTTTCAATCGCTTGATCCGTGGCGCGACCTCGCGGAATTGAGCCGGTACCCGATCCGTAAACGTGTGCGCCGGCACCTGAATGTGGTCGTCCGGAGATATCAGACCTGGCAGTTTTCGCATGACGACCCCCCGTCGTATGGACATGTAACAGTTATTGTCACATGTCACATTACTTGGGTCAAGCGTTTCTGGATGCCGGACACTGAGATGCCTTCGCCCCGCCGGGACGTCGGTTCACGCCGCTTAGGCGTCTTTTGCCGCTCCTGCGCGCTTGACGATGGGGTCCTTGTCGCTCCACGGGAAGTTGATCCACATGTCGGTGCGCTTCCAGACGTAGTCACAACTAACTACTGAATGCGGCTTTTCGTACAGGGCCGCAACGCGTGATTCGGCGACGCGACCTTCACAGAATTCCTGGACGAGCTTGAGTGTGTGCCCGGTGTCAGCAACGTCGTCGACGATCAGAATCTTTGCGTCGCGCACGTCGACGAAATCGGGCACCGGCGGCAGGATCATCGGCATGTCGAGACGCTCGTCGACGTCGGTGTAGAACTCGACGTTCATCGTGTAGGTGTTCTTCACCGACAACGCATAACCAAGTGCACCTGCCAGAAACAGGCCCCCTCGGGCAATCGCGAGAATCATGTCGGGGTCATAACCGGACTGGGCAATGTCCCGCGCGATGTCCCGCGAGGCCTCTCCGAAACCATCCCACGTCAATATCTCACGCTCTGCCGACACAGTTTCTCCCTCGCTCACCAGAGAACCTAGTCGTTCATTGTTCGTACGGACAATGTCGGCAACCACTCGAACAGCACCGACCGCGCGAGGCCAAAAACGCCGCGGTCATCACGCTGCGCTTCGTCAGCGGGTCGATGTACACCGGATCACCCTTGTCGACAGCGGCGCGATGTGCGGAGAGAACTTTTTGTAAAACTGTCTCGTCGCGGGGAAGACGTTGCGGCAATGGGCGGTGAACGTGGTCGGGTCGCAACGGTGCATAGCGCTCGATCACGGCGATCAACCTACTGAACGACACCCGCTGTCTAGCATCGCAACGATGAGTGCCGTCGAAACTTCCGTGCCGCGTGCGGCCGACGGAACTCGGCTTCTCCGCCATACGTTCTCGAATTTCCGATTCGGCGCCATCGATCCAACGGTGCACCTCGACGGCCGACAACTCGTCATGGCCACGACCACCCCCGACGGCCCCGCTTGGACGGCCGCCTCAGTCGCGGAAGTCACCCACGGGGGCGATGGCGAGACGTTCGTTCTCCGGCGCCGGCCCGACCCACTCGGCCGCCGTGACGGCTTCACCGGCCTCGAAGCGGCCCATCCGGTTGTGGCCCGGCTGCAGCACGATTTCGGATCCTTGCGAATCGGCGCCTCAGGCGACGTCTACAAGGCTGCGCTGACTGCAACCCTTGGCCAGCGCATCACCGCCGCCGAGGCCGTCAACCAGTGGGCGCGACTCTGCCGTGCCCTTCCCAACCCCGTCGATACCCCGGCGGGTGTCCTCCTGGCGCCTCCCGACCCCGCTCGCCTCGCCGGCATGGTGCCATACCAACTGCACTCCCTCGGTATCGAAGAAGCCCGCGCTCGCACACTCATCGCAATCGCCCGTGTCTTTCAGCGACCGGGCCAACACCACGTCGACCCACCCGCAGCCCTCAGGCGACTCGTTGCCGACGTCCCGCGGTTCGGCCCATGGACACGTGCACTCGTCGAGGCCGAGGCGCTGGGAAACCCCGACGCGGTTGCGGTCGGTGACTTCCATCTGAAGAACGTCGTGGCGCACGCACTCACCGGTCGCCCACGAGGCACCGACGACGAGATGCTCGCGGCGCTCGCCCCCTATCTCCGTGGCGGGTTGAAATTGGTCATCGCCGGCGAGCGTGTGTCGGACTCGTATCTCGAGAT
>JBJTGD010000140.1:0-14705 GCA_046093735.1 Acidimicrobiia bacterium
CGCGCCGTGATGTGGCGGCGATGGGCAGCGACTGTTCGCTCCGGGTGATCGTCGACGACGACCGCGCCGGACCATTGCTCGATCTCGCTGTCGAACTCATCGAGCGGCTGGAGCAGAAGTGGTCGCGGTTCCGACCCGACAGCGAGTTGTGCCAACTCAATGCGCATGCCGGCGCGCCGGTGTTCACCTCGACCGAGACCGTCGAGGTGCTCGCCCTCGCCCTCGAAGCGTGGCGGGCCACCGACGGTCTGTTCGATCCGTCGCTGCTCGACGCGTTGCTCGACGCCGGGTACGACGCCACCTTCGACGAGCTCCGTGGCCGACCCGCGGCCGACGCCGGATCGTCGACTCCGATCGTTCGCCCGTCACTGGAGCTCGTCGACGTGGACCGTGGTGCACGTCTGGTGCACTTTCCGCCGGGCCTGCATCTCGACCTCGGCGGCATCGGCAAGGGGCGGGCCGCCGATCTCGTGGCCGAACAGTTGCTCGCCGATGGTGTCGAGGGTGCCTGCGTCGACCTCGGTGGGGATCTGCGAGTGGTCGGGACCGACGCCGAGGGCGAGGCGTGGACGGTCGTCGTCGACGATCCGTTCCGTCCGGGTGAGGATCTCGTGGAGCTCGGTCTCGCCGACGGAGCAGTGACCACCTCGTCGGTCCTTCGTCGTCGATGGACGACCGACGTCGGCGAGGCCCATCACCTTCTCGATCCCGTGTCGGGTCGACCGGCACGATCGGCACTGGTGTCGGTCACCGTGCTGGCCGCCTCGGCAGCATGGGGCGAGGTCCACGCCAAGGCCGCGCTGGTGGCCGGGGCGCACGAGGGTCGACGACTCATCGAGCGCGCCGGATTGTCGGCCCTGTTCGTCGACACCGACGGGTGCACCGAGTCCGTCGGATCCTTCGACGCGTTCGTGCTGGGATGACGGGTCGATGATGCTCTCCGCCTCGCTGTTCGCCGCCACCAAGGCCTGGTGGTACGTGTCGCGGGCCAGCGGCATCGTGGCCTGGGCGCTGCTGGCCCTGGCGGTGCTGTGGGGTCTGGCGTTGTCGACGCGCGCCCTCGGCCGCCGGCCGCCGGCACCGTGGCTACTCGACGTCCACCGGTTCATGGGTGGTCTCGCCGTGCTGTTCACCATCGTTCACTTCGGATCGCTGGCCCTCGATCCGTGGATGACCTCGGAGTACGGCTACACGCTGGTCGACGCCTTCGTGCCGTTCGCATCGCAGTGGAAGCCCGGCGCCGTGGCCTGGGGCGTGGTGGCGTTCTGGTTGCTGCTGGCCGTCGAGCTCACGTCACTGGTGCGCACCCGACTGCCCCAGGACCTGTGGCGATGGGTGCACCTGTGCAGTTATCCGCTCTACGCCATGGCCACGATCCATCTGCTCACCGCGGGCTCGGAGCGGAACAACCCGGTGCTGCGCTGGTCGGTGCTGGCCACCGTCGGCGCAGTGGTCTTCTTCACCATCTACCGCGCCGTCGGTCCGGGTCGGGCCGAGAGCGTCAAGCAGTCGGGACCGCGGCGAGACGCGTCCTGAGCGCGTCAGGCCTCGGGCAGGTCGACCACGAACGTCCGCAGGTCATCGGCCAATCCGGCGCGCACGCGCTCGATCGACGCGCCGCGCACGAACGAGCGAGTCTCGGCGAAGGCCCGGGCATTGAGGCGCCCGGCCAGTTCGGTGGCCTCGGCGATGGCGGCATCGACCACCTCGCCCTCGGGCACCGAGCGGTCGAGGAATCCGGCGGCCACTGCGCCAGCCGGGTCGTAGACGGTGGCCAGGTTGATGGCGGCATTGAGCGCGCCGACGGCGATGCAACCGCGGGCCAGCTCGACGGTGAAGCGGGGGACCGGCATGCCGATCGCCACCTCGTTCAGGCCGATCTTGAAGTTCCCCTCGGCGCCGATGCGCACGTCACCGGCCAGCAGCAGGATCGCGCCCATGGCCAGAGCGTGCCCGGTGGCGGCCAGCACGACGGGCTTGGGGAAACCGTTGATGGCGATCGACACCTCGGCCCCTGCGCCGAGCAGGGCGCGGGCCTCGGTGGTGCCCGAGGTCATGACCGAGAGATCGAACCCGGCCGAGAACCGTCCTGGTCGACCGGCGAGCACCACGGCATCGGCCTCGGTGCGGGCGCGCTCGAGCGACTGCAGCAACGCGTCGGCGATCCCGTGCGTGATGGCATTGGCCTTGCCGTCGTCGATGGTGAGGAGTGCCACGCGATCGCGCAACTCGAACGTGACGGAAGGATCGGATGTCGTCGTGGTCATGGCGCGAGACGCTACCCGGGTCGACCACTAGCGTCGTCGTGGTGAAGACCATCGAACTCCGGGGGGAGAACGGTCTGCCGCTGGCCGCTGACGAGCGCGGACCGGTCGATGCGCCGCCCGTGCTGCTGTTGCACGGAGGAGGTCAGACCCGACATTCATGGGGCGGGACGGCCACGGCACTGGCCGAGCGGGGATGGCGCGCCGTCACCATCGACATGCGCGGTCACGGCGACTCGCAGTGGGCGCCAGGCGGCGACTATCGACTCCGCTCCTTCGCCGCCGATGTCGACGCAGTGCTTCCCCAACTCGGTGACCGTCCGTTCCTCATCGGTGCCTCGCTGGGTGGGTTCACGTCGATGTTGCTGGCCGGGGAGATGCACCCGGGGGTCACCCGTGGGATCGTGCTCGTCGACATCATCCCGGAGATGGAGTCGGCCGGATCGGCGCGCATCGCCGACTTCATGTCGGAGCGGGCCCACATCGGATTCGCGTCGCTCGACGAGGTGGCCGACGCCGTCGCCGCTTACAACCCACACCGACCCCGCCCCACCGATCTCACCGGTCTGCGCAAGAACGTGCGCGAGCGCGACGGTCGCTGGTACTGGCACTGGGATCCGGCCTTCGCCGGTCGCGGCGACGGCGTGGCCGACTTGGGGCCGGGTGAGGTGACCGACGTCGATCGGCTCCACGCCGCCGTGCAGCGCATCATCGAGGATGGCGTCCCGCTCATGCTGGTGCGCGGCCGGGTGAGCGATCTGGTCAGCGCCGAGGGTGCGGCCCGCTTCTGCGCGCGGTTCCCCACCGTCGAGTTCGTCGACGTCTCGGGTGCGGGTCACATGGTGGCCGGAGATCGCAACGACGCCTTCACCGACGCGGTCGTCGGCTTCCTCGACCGTCATCGTGCCGACTGACGTCTCGTGTGGGCGACCTCAGTCCGGTTCGGTGACGAAGTCGATGAGTGACTCCACGGCGCCGACCAGCGACGGATCGAGATCGGCGTACGTCGTCACCGAGGCGAGGATGCGTCGCCACATGACCTGTGGGTCGTCGACGCCGAGCGCGGCGCACACGCCCTCCTTCCACGGTCGACCGCGGGGGACATCAGGCCATGCATCGATGCCCACGACCGACGGCTTCACCGCCGCCCACACGTCGACGAATGGATGTCCGCACACCAGCACATCGGGATGATCGATGCCGGCGGCCAGTCGCGATTCCTTGGAGTCGTCGACGAGATGATCGAGCAGGATGCCCAGTCGTCGTCCCGGTCGGGGGCCGAAGCCGCGCACGACGGCGGCGAGGTCATCGGCGCCGTGCAACGGTTCGACGACCACTCCTTCGACGCGCAGGTCGTCGCCCCATACCTTCTCCACCAGTTCGGCATCGTGGATCCCCTCCACCAGCAGTCGCGAGGCCCGGGCCATGCGGGCGGGCGCGGTGGCCATCGCCACCGAGCCCGATGCCGTGCGCGTGGCCGCGGCATCGGACGAGGTCCGCACCGGGGTGAGTGAGACCTGCCGACCCTCGACGTCGAACGCGCCGCTCCGGAGGCGCACACGGTGGTCGCGGCCCTGTCGGTCGCGGATGGTCACGACACCGGTGTCGCAGGCCACCACGACGCCCCACAACTGGGTGCCGCGCACCTCGACCTCGAGTCCGGGTGTGGCCGGGACCTTCGGGGGCGGACGCCGCCGCGGGGTGAGGTCCAGATCGAGCGGCTCGGACAGGATGCCGGGCGGACGCCGACGCTCCTCGGGAGCGGTCATTCGCCGCCGACGAGTTCGCGGATCTTGGCCGCAGTGGCCGGACCGTCATAGACGAGTCCGCCGTCGCGCAGGCCGACGCACCGGGTGGCGGCCGGCCCGAGATCGAGCTGGTGGGTGGAGCAGATCACCGTGGCGCCCTGCTCGACCACGTCGGACAGGATCTCCACCAACGTCTCCTGGCCCGGCGTGTCGAGGCCCACGAACGGCTCGTCGACCAGCATCAGGCTGAACGGCCGGATGAGTCCGAGGATCAGGCCCGTCTTCTGCTTGAGGCCGCGACTGAAACGCGACGGCAGATCGTCGATCCGGTCGGTGAGGCCGAACATCTCGACGAGGTCGTCGGCGTAGTCCTGCCAGTCGACCGTGCGGTGCAGTCGGGCGATGTACTCGATGTGCTCACCGAGACTGAGATCGTCGTACAGCACCGGGTTGTCGGGCAGGTAGGAGAGTGCGGCGCGAGCGGGCACCGTGCCGGCGGGATGACCGGCGATGAAGGCCCAACCGTTGGACGGCTCCAGCATCCCGGCGGCCAGTCCGAGGAACGTCGACTTCCCGGCGCCGTTCGGTCCCACCAGCATCACCAACTCGCCCTTCCCCACCACGAGGTCGAGTTCGCTCACCAGACCCATACCGTCGCCGTAATCCTTCGACAGGTCGAGTGTCTGCAACGCGGCGTCGGTCCGCAGACGCGGTTCGGTGGCCGGCGTGGGTGGTTGCTTGGGGAGGGCGAAGGGGGAGGTCACAGGTGTTTGGGCTTCCTGGTGCGGAGGTAGAGGATGGCACCGCCCACGGCGAACAGTGAGTACACCGTGGTGTTGCCGACGCGGGTCGTGTCGATGGTGTTCGGATCCGATCCGGCCATCAACAGGGGCAGCAGGGCCACGATGGTGATGGCGGGCGGGATGATCAGTCGGGCGATCATCAACCACCCCATGATGTCGGGGCCGAGTCCGGCCAGCCCGGCGACGTCGGGTGCGCCCTGCGCCGTGCTGATCGTGGCCGAGACGGCCGAGGCGAGGGCCACCGGCACGAACACGATGAGACCGAGGCGCCACACGACATCGGCCGGCACCAGCACCAGGGCCGACGCCGCGGCGATGGCACACACCAGCACCATCACCACGAACGCTGCGGCCAGGTGCTGCAACAGGAACGCGCCCGGCGCTTCGGGATAGGCCTCCCAGCGAGTGGGGTGGTCGACCTCCTGCGCCGTCGGTTCGGCCGCGTCGTAGGCGACGAGGTACAGCGCCAGTCCGGCGATGAGGATCATGGGGATGGTGCCGCGCCACAACAGACCGAGCGAGATACCGGCGATGACACCGAGGGCGGCCATGCGGGCCAGACGGGGGAGAGGGAACCGCAGGTACCCCTGCCAGTCACGCTTCCACGTCGGCGGCACGAAGCCCTTGCGCGACGACCGTCCGATGCGGATCCACGGTCGCAGGCGCGGGTGCTCCTGTGAGAGTTGTCGACGCAACAGCACCACCGTGCGCACGTCCTGCAGCGTCACGGCGAAGCGCAACTGGGCCACCAATCCGGCCCGCCGCAATGCGTGCTCGATCGACAGGTCACCGATGCGGGCCAAGCCGGCCCACACCACGAGCGCGACCAGCACGAGGGTGACGAGAGCCAGGGGCTGGAACTCGATGGGCCAGAAGGCGATGCGGGCCATCAGGCCGAAAGGATTGGTCAACGTGCCGGTGACGATGTCCGCCACCGTCCAGCCGATGAACACCACGGCCAGCAGGTTGGCCGGCCACCACCGCAGTCGCCGTCCCGAGGCGGCCAACGCCGGGGCCGAGGCCAGGACCCCGGCGGCCGAGAAGGCCAGCGCGCCACTGGCGATGGCGGCGGCTGGACTCACCGGGAGTCGCTGGGCCGACACCTCACCGACGATGGCACCGACGACGGCACCGGCGAAGGCCATGAAGCGCAGTTGCTTGATGGCGGGTGTGCGCACGACATCGGCCCGGGGCACGGGTGCGTTGAGTTCGTGCATCACCACCGGCGCCTCCAGCACGAGGGGTCCGCCTCGCCCGCCCGATCGCAGGCCGATACCGACGGCCACGGCGAACAACATCCCCAACCACAGCGCGCCGTCGGCGGCGAAGTCGAGCGCCTCGGCGTTGGTCAGCCGGTCCTCGGGCAGTCGACTCACGGCGATCAACACGAAGATCACGCCGGCCAGACCCACCATGTAGACGCGGTAGAGGGCGTCGATCCAGTGGACCTCGGCCAAGCGGTTCCGACGTCGCGTGCGGCGCAGGTCGCCGAGCGCCTCGGTGGTGGTGTCGACGTCGGTCACGGCTAGCGAATCTACCGGGGTCGTCGTTCGGCCCCCGAACGGTCGGCCTCGTCGGCCAGGGCGAGCCACTCGTCCTCGGCCGCGGTCAGCCGAGCCAGTACCTCGGTGAGTTCCGATCCCAAGCGGCGCATGGCTTCGTGATCATCGGTGGAGGCCGTGGCCGCCAGTTCGGTCTCCAGTCGGTCCCGGGTCCGACCGAGGCGGGCCAGTTCCCGGTCGAGGTCCTTCATCAGGAACCGCAGCGTGCTCGGCGACCGGGTCGTCGGTGTCGAGGTCGACGTCGATGCGGCGACGTCCGCCGCTGCCGCCGTTGCGCGAGTGCGCGAACGTGAGGTTCCGCCGTCCAGGCGGCCGGGCACCCGCGCTGCTCGTCGTTCGGCCTCCCATGCGGCATAACCACCCGGTCGACGCGCCGGTGTCGACGAGCCGTCGAGCACGAGGACGTCGGCCACCGTTCGTTCCAGGAAGGCGCGGTCGTGACTGACCACGAGCAGCGCGCCCGGCCAGTCATCGAGGAACTCCTCGAGCACGCGCAGCGTGTCGATGTCGAGGTCGTTGGTCGGCTCGTCGAGCAGCAACACGTTCGGCTTCTGCGCCAGGACGAGGAGCATTTGCAGGCGACGACGTTCACCTCCCGAGAGCAGTTCGATGGGTGCCCACTGGGCATCGGTGTCGAACCAGAAGGACTCGAGCAGCGCGGCGTCCTGCCAATCGGGTTCGCGGGCGTCGCCCGCCACCGCATCGCGCACTCGCTGGCGAGGGTCGAGTTCGACGCCCGTCTGGTCGTAGTACCCGATGCGGACCGTCGGCCCCCGGTCGACGATGCCGTGACGAGGGGCGAGGCGACCGGCGATGACGTCGAGCAACGTCGACTTGCCCACACCGTTGGGCCCGACGATCCCGAGACGCTCGCGGTCGTCGAGCAACAGTTCGAGATGCTCGAACAGCGTCGGACCATCGCCGCGACCGACGGCGACGTCGTGGAGTTCGACGACCTTGTCGCCGAGTCGTTGGGTGCCGAACCACAGATCGGGGATGCCGCGTCGGGCCGGCGGCTCGGCCCGCGTGGCCAACAGTGCCGTGGCCGCGTCGACCCGCGACTTCGGTTTGCTGGTGCGCGCCGGAGCACCTCGACGCAACCACGCCAGTTCCTTGCGGGCCAGGTTGCGCCGCACGGACTCGGCCGACGCCGCCCGCTCCTCGCGCTCGGCCCGGGCCTCGAGATACGAGGCGTACCCGCCCTCGTGGACATGGGCCCGACCGCGATCGAGTTCGAGCACGCGAGTGGTCAATCGGTCGAGCACGTGTCGGTCGTGGGTGACGAGGATGAGGCCACCCCTGAACGACTCGAGACGGTCCTCGAGCCAGGCGATGGCGTCGATGTCGAGGTGGTTGGTGGGTTCGTCGAGCACGAGCAGGTCACTGGGGGTGACCAGGGCGCGCGCCAGCGCCACCCGTTTGGCCTGGCCGCCCGAGAGCCGGTCGGTGGTGGCGTCCATCAACTCGCCCATCCCCAGCTTCTGCAGGACCGCGGCGGCCTCCCAGGGTTGGTCGGCCACGGCGGTGACGGCATCGAGAACGGTCCCCGGCGGGAGTACCGGTCGCTGGGGGAGGGCGGCGATGCGGACCTCCCGCCCGCGTCGCACCACGCCCGACTCCGGTTCGATCTCGCCGGTGAGCAGGGCCAGCAACGTCGATTTCCCGGTGCCGTTGAGTCCGACCACGCCCAACCGGTCGCCGGTGGCGATGGTGACCGACACCTCCGACAGGAGTGGTCGGCCGGGGCGGGTCATCGTCACCCGCTCGGCGTCGACGCAGATCATCAGCCCGAGGCTACGAGGGCGACCGATGGCCACTGTCGCTCGGGCCGGCTCGGCACCTCCCGGCTACCGTTCGCGACCTCGCCGCCGTTGTCATGCCGATCCCGATGATCGGGCGATGTCACGCCGATGCCGAGACTCCGCCGATGACCGATCTCCTGTCCCCTCCCGTCGCCACCGACGACGCCCGGCCCGGTGTCGCTCGACTGCGCCAAGCGTTCCGGGCCGTCCCGGGCTCGCCCATGGCCTCGTGGTGGGCACCGCTGGTCGTGTTCGTCGCCGTGGGTGCGGTCGTCTGGGTGGCGGTGTGGTTCGGCAACAACCACCTCGAGCACGATCCGTTCTTCCCGGTGCGCAGCGGGCTGGGCGAGACATGGTTCGGGGGCTGGGCCCGGTGGGACGCCGAGTGGTACCGGACCATCGTGCGCGAGGGCTACGTGTACTACCCGGACGTGCAGTCGTCGGTCGCCTTCTGGCCCACCTATCCGCTCGTCGTCAAGATCTTCAGTTGGGCCTTCCCGACGATCTACATCACCGGCATCGTCGTCACCGCGGTCAGTGGCGCGGTGGCCGTGCTGCTCCTGCGCAAGTGGGCCTCGATCTTCACCACGCCGGCGGTGGCCATCACCGCGGTGGTGGTCATGTGCGTCTATCCCTACAGCTGGTACCTCTACGGCACCGTCTACTCCGACGCGCTGTTCGTGGCCACCACCATCGGTGCCTTCGTGCTCATCGAACGCGACCGTACGTTCTGGGCCGGCGTCGTCGGGATCCTGGCCACGGCCGGCCGACCTTCGGGACTCGTCGTCGCCGTGATGCTCGTCGCCCGGGTGATCGAACGACGCAATCTGGCGCGCGGGGCCCACGGGTGGCGAGTGTTCGATCCGCGTCGGCTGTTACGCGCCGACGCACCCATCTTCCTGTCGTGGCTCGGTGTCGGTGGGTGGATGGCCTACCTGTTCGTCCGCTTCGGTGATCCGCTCCTGTTCGTCAAGGCCCAGTCGAGCTGGCAGCAGGGCGCCGGACCGTCGACGTGGCTCAAGTTCCACGTGTTCCAGGAGTTGGTCGACCAACCTCTCGAGTGGTCGACGCTCGGTCACGTCGTCCATGGTGCGGTGGCCATCGGTGCCCTGTTCTTGTTGCCCCGGGTGCGGCGTCGATTCGGCTGGGCCTACACGCTCTATTGCGCCGGGATCATCGCCCTCCCACTGCTCGGCACCAAGGACTTTCAGGGCAGCGGCCGATATGTGATCGGGGCCTTCCCGGTGCTGGTGGTGGTGGCCGAGTTGCTGGTCGATCGCCCCCGCTGGCGCGCCGTGCTGGTGCCGCTGTCGTTCCTCGCCCTGTGTGGATTCTCGGTGGCCTTCGGACGCGGGTCCTATCTGGCCTGATCGCATCGACCGGTCCGACTCGTCGGCCGGTAGCGTTCCGCCGATGTCAGAGCCCGCAGTGCACGACGACACCCCGACCACCGGGTCGACCACCGGGTCGACCACCGAGTCGACCACCGACGCGATCGCCGGACCGGTGCTGCGCGTGACCGAGGAGGCCCTCGACCGGATCGTCGAGATCCGTGACGGCGAGCCCGATCCCCAGTCGATGTGCCTGCGGGTGGCCATCGTCGGGGCCAACGGGGTCGACTTCGCCTACGACCTCGGCTGGGTCGACGTCGCCGAGCTCGACGTCGACGACGACGTCTCGGTGCAGGGCGGCCTGAGCGTGGTGGTCACCGCCGACAGCATCGACCGCATGCGCGGCGCCGTGCTCGACCTGCCCACCGACCCCGCTGGCAGTGGCTTCGTCATCCGCAATCCCCACCGGCCCGAGCGACCGAACCCGATGGAGGGCCGCAACCTCTCCCTCACCGGTGAGTTGGCCGATGCCGTCCAGGAACTGCTGCTCGAGCGCATCAACCCTCAACTGGCTGATCACGGCGGGTACGCCGCGCTGGTCGGTGTCGAGGGCTCGACGGTGTTCGTGTCGATGGGCGGTGGGTGCCAGGGCTGCGCCATGAGCGCCATGACCCTGCGTGAGGGCATCACCGCCCAGATCCTCGAGTCGGTGCCCGGCGTCGACGAGGTCATCGACGTCACCGATCACGATGCCGGGGCGATGCCCTACTACACCTGAGGACGATCGCCAGAGGCGTTCATCGTCAGCAGGGAAGTTGCTTCGCACGATCAACTATCTCTAGAGTCCACCTCGGGTGATGGCGCCGGCCATCAGCGGCTGCGAGAGGGGACCGATGCCCGACGCGATCGTCGAACGCGACGGCCATGTGCTCGTGATCACCATGAACCGACCGCATCGCCTGAACGCGCTGTCGGGTGCGATGCTCATCCGCATGTACGACGCCATGGTGGCGGCCGACACCGACGACGACGTGCGCGCCATCATCCTCACCGGCGCCGGTGGCAACTTCTCCTCGGGTGCCGATCTCAAGGCCATGGCCGGTGACGCCGGTGACGCCGATCCCGACATCGACGTGCCGGCCCGACTGGCCGCCGATCCCGACCTGTCATGGAAGGCGTTGCTGCGGCACTACCAACCGCGCAAGCCGTTGATCGCCGCAGTGGAGGGTATCGCCTTCGCCGGTGGCACCGAACTGCTGCAGGGCACCGACATCCGCGTCGCCGGCCGCAACGCGCGCTTCGCCGTCAGCGAGGTCAAGCGTTCGCTCTACCCGATGGCCGGCTCCGCGGTGCGACTGCGACGTCAAATCCCCTACACCATCGCGGCCGAGGTGCTGCTGGCCGGGCGCGAGCTCAGCGCCGATGAGGCGCTGCAGTACGGACTCATCGGCCATGTCGTGCCCGACGGCGAGGCGCTGGCCAAGGCCACCGAGATCGCCCAGCAGATCGCCGACAACGGCCCGATCGCCGTCGAAGCGGTCCTGCGCACGTTGCGCGAGACCGAGGGCATGACCGAGCGCGAGGCGCTCGATCACGAGTTCTCCTACGGCTGGCAGGTGTTCCAGTCGGAGGATGCCAAGGAGGGGCCGCGCGCCTTCGCCGAGAAGCGCAAGCCCGTCTACCAGCGTCGTTGACCCGAGTTCGCAGCAAGGAAAGGAAGACATGGCAGAGACCAAGGAGTTCCCCTTCAACCTGACGTTCCCGTTCTCGAGGACGTTGGGTGCGACGTTGAGCACCTTCTGCTCGGCGCTCGCCCAGGGACAGATCATCGGTGTGCGCACCGGTGGACGGGTGATCGCCCCGCCCCTCGAGTACGACCCCGACACGGGGGCGGCCTCCGGCACCGACTGGGTCAAGGTCGGACCGAAGGGCACCGTGTCGTCGTGGACCTGGGTCCCGAAGCCGACGAACCTGCACCCGCTGGATCGTCCCTTCGCCTTCGCCTTCATCACGCTCGACGGCGCCGACACGGCCATGATCCACGCGGTGGACGTCGGTTCCGAGTCGGCCATGTCGGCCGGCATGCGCGTCGAGGCCGAGTTCAAGCCCCTGGCCGAGTGTGTCGGACGCATCGACGACATCATCGCCTTCACCCCGGCCGCCGATCCGTCACCGAGCATCGATGCCGGTCAGCCCTTCGTGGCGCCCGACGAGAACGACATCACCGAGATGGACGCCTACTGCGACCTCGCCTACGTCGACAACGCGTCACCCACCACGATGATGTGGGCGGCGGCGCTGATGGAGGGTCGTCTCATCGGCCAGAAGTGCCCGCAGTGCGCCCGCTCCGTCATCGGACCTCGGGGCATGTGCAGCGTGTGTGCCATCGAGCTCGACGAGTCGCACGTCATCGAGGTGCCGGGCAAGGGCGTCGTGTCGAACTTCACGGTCGTCACACCCACGCCGTACCCGGGTCAGACCGAGACCGAGCCCTTCGCCCGGTGCTCGATCCTGCTCGACGATGCCGATGCGGTGATCGCCCAACAGGAGATCCTCGACGTCGGCGTCAACGACATCCGGGTGGGCATGCACGTCGAGATCGTGTGGGCCCCCGACGGTCAGCGCAACGTCGATGACATCGACAATCGGAGCCGGGGCAGCGGCGGTGATGCCATCCTCGGCTGGCGTCCCACCGGTGAGCCGGACGAACCGGCCGATCGCTACCTCGAACGGATGATGTGATGGCACCGACAGAGAACGACATCGCCATCGTCGGCTTCGCGCAGACCGCGCCCGACCGACGCACCAACCTCACGGAGTCCGATCTGGTCCTCCGGTCGATCAAGCAGGTCATGGCCGACGTCGGTATCGACAAGTCCGAGATCGGTTTCACCGTCTCGGGCTCGTGCGACTACCTGAGCGGCCAGGGCTTCTCGTTCGTGCAGAACACCGATGCCTACGGCATGGTGCCGGCCATCAACGAGTCCCATGTGGAGATGGACGGGGCGTGGGCCATGTACGAGGCCTACGTCCGGTTGCTCCACGGCGACATCGACGTGGCCATCGCCATCGGTGTGGGCAAGAACTCCAACGCCGACCCCGAGACGCTGTTCACGGTGGAGTTCGACCCGTACTACCTGACGCCGTTGGGGGCCGACACGTGGTCGTTGGCCGCGCTGCAGGCCCGGGCGCTCATCGAGGCCGGCAAGGCCACCGAACGCGACTTCGCCGAGGTGGTGGCCCGCAACCGGGCGGCGGCCAAGTCGAACCCGTACGCCCAGGTCAGCGGCGACTTCTCCGTCGACGAACTGCTGGCCGCCGACTACGTGCGCAATCCGCTGCGCAAGGCCGATCTGCCCCCGACCACCGATCAGGCCGCGGCCGTGATCCTGGCTCGGGGCAAGCGGGCCTATGACCTGTGCGAGCGTCCGGCGTGGATCACCGGTATCGACCATCGCATCGAGGCGCACCTGCCGACCATGCGACCCGACATCACCACCTCGGTCTCCACCCGGCTCGCCGGTCAGGGCGCCGGCGTGGGTTCGGGGCCGATCGAGGTGGCCGAACTGCACGCGCCGTTCAGCTTCCAGGAGTTGATCCTGCGCGAGTCGCTCGGCCTCGACGACTCGACCGAGGTCAATCCGTCGGGTGGTGCGCTCGCCGCCCATGCCGTCATGGTCGTCGGACTCATCCGTGTGGGTGAGGCGGCAGACCAGATCATCAAGAACGGCCGCAACCGGACACTGGCCCATGCCACGTCCGGGCCGTGCCTGCAGCAGAACCTCGTGTGCGTCCTGGAGGGTGACCGATGAGCCATCAGCCCGTAGCCGTCGTCGGTGTGGGCCAGACCCACCACAAGCGCAAGCGCGCCGACGTCTCCATCGCCGGTCTCGTGCGCGAGGCCGCCCAACGCGCCCTCGAGGACGCCAACATGGACTGGGGTGATGTCGAGGCCGTCGTGCTCGGCAAGGCCCCCGACTTCTTCGAGGGCGTCATGAAGCCCGAGATGTACCTCGCCGACGCGCTCGGTGCGGTGAACAAGCCCATGTTCCGTGTGCACACCGCCGGATCCGTCGGTGGTTCGACCGGCATCGTCGCCTCGCACCTCGTGTCCAGCGGTCGCCACAAGCGGGTGCTGGCCGTCGCCTTCGAGAAGCAGTCCGAGGGCAACGCCCAGTTCGCCCTCGGTGGCGGCAAGGGTGCATCGATCGGTGCCGGCGGTGCCTTCGCTCCGTTCATCCGGGCCTACATCCGTCGCTCGGCTGCGCCCGAGGACATCGGCTGGATGGTGGCGGTGAAGGACCGTCTCAACGGCGCCAAGAACCCGTACGCGCATCTCAAGCTGGCTGACATCACGATCGACAAGGTGAAGGAGTCCCCGATGATGTGGGACCCCCTCCGCTTCCTGGAGTCGTGCCCGTCGTCAGATGGTGCCTGCGCCATCGTGTTCGGTGACGAGGACACGGCCAAGAAGGCGTCGAAGCCTCCGGCGTGGGTGCTGGCCACCGCCATGAAGTCCGAGCCCGGGTGGTACTCGGGCCGTGACGCGGTCAACCCGCAGGCGGCGCATGCCTGCTCGGCCGAGATCTACAAGCAGGTGGGCATCACCAACCCCCGCGAGCAGATCGACTGCGCCGAGCTGTACGTGCCGTTCAGCTGGTACGAGCCGATGTGGCTCGAGGCCCACGACATCGCCGCTCCCGGTGAGGGCTGGAAGATGACCCAGTCGGGGGCCACGGCTCTCGGCGGCGACTTCCCGGTCAACAGGTCCGGTGGCGTGCTCTCGTCGAACCCGATCGGTGCCTCCGGTCTGCTGCGGTTCGCCGAGGCCGCGCTGCAGGTGCGGGGACTGGCCGACGAGCATCAGGTGCCCGGAGCCAAGCTGGCCCTGGCCCAGGCCTACGGCGCCAACGCGCAGTTCTACGCGATGTGGGCCGTCGGTTCGTCGCTCGATCCCCTGGGTTGAGTTCGGTCCGATGATGTGACGGAGGCGGCCCGCTCGGGTCGCCTCCGCCGCGTGCTGTTCGGGGATGGTGGTGACGATGTCGAGAGCACTGGTGCTCGGTGGCGGTGGCGTCGCCGGGATCGCGTGGGAGATCGGGGTCCTCGACGCGCTGGCGCGCGCCGGGGTGGATCTGACCGCGGCCGATCGCATCGTGGGGACCTCGGCCGGCGCGGCAGTGGGGGCGCAGTTG
>JBJTGD010000141.1:0-12558 GCA_046093735.1 Acidimicrobiia bacterium
AGCCGCCCTCCTCGCTCACTGCGGGATCAGCGGGAAGTCGTGTCCCGTGAGCCAGTGACGTCCGACCTCCTTCACCCCCGCCCATCGGTCCACGAGGTCCTGGGCGGTACGGCCGTCACCGAGCTGACCGAGATCGGTCGGGGTCGGGCCGATCTTGTCGGAGATCTTCCGCATGGCCTCCATGTCGAAACCGAAGGCGTCGCCGGCGCTGAGTCCGAGCATCACGCGGGTCTCGTCGATGGGGATGTCGAAGAAGGTCTTCTTCATCCACTCATGCGTCTTGGGCCACGTGCCCTCGGGATGGGGGAAGTCGGTGCCCCACAGCATGTTCTGGATGCCGATCTCGTAGCGCTGACCCAGTTCGCGACGCTTGACGTTGGCCAGGCCGGTGAAGCAGTTGCGGTCGATGTACTCGCTGGGGAGCATCTCCACCTTGCCGGTGAAGGCACCCGAGCCGAGCTTCTCCGACCCCTTCTGTCCCATCCAGAGACGGTCCCAGAACCACAGCAGCTGCGGCAGCCACCAGCATCCGCCCTCCGTGGCACAGAACTTGAGGTTGGGGTAGCGCTCGAACACACCGGACCACAACATGAACCACATCGGTCGGGCCGGCCACCACGTGACCTCGGTGACGTAGATGCCGAGGTGGTCGCCGTACTCCTCACGAGGCGCCGAGCCCGAATGGGTGAGGATCGGCATCTCCAGTTCCTCGCACAGCGCCCAGATCGGGTCGTAGCGGCGATCGTGGTAGGGCGTCTGGTTGCACCAGCGGGCCGGGATCATGATCGCCCCGAGTCCGTGCTCCTTGGCCCAGCGGATCTCGGCCAGCGCGTCCTCCACCGGTCCGGTGATGGGCACCAGCGCCGCGCCGCACCGACGCTCGGGGTTGACCGAGCACAACTCGGCCAGCCAGCGGTTGTGGGCCTTGGCCCCGGCCAGACCCAGTTCGGGGTCGAGGTCGCCCGACAGGCCGAGGCCGGCGCCGAAGGGCACCGCCGTGCGGCTCTCCACTGCGTCGGCGTCGGGGTAGATGATCTCGCCGGCGATGCCGTCGGTGTCCATCGTCTGGTCGCGACGCACGGTGTCCCAACCGCCGGCCAGTTCCTCGTCGTGCTCCTCGAACCACTTCTTGGCGTACTTCTCGTCGCGCACGCCCATCGCCGTGGCCTCTTCGATGCGAGCCTGCTGCTCGAGGAGGAACTCGTCGAGTTGCGCGTGGTACTTCGACTCGAGGTACTCGCGGTACTGCCCGGTGGGCAGACCGGCGTGGGAGTCGGCGGTGATGATCAGGTACGGATCGTTCTCGGCGAAATCACTCGGCTGCATCGGTTCCCTCGCTGTGCTCGTGGTGGTGGAGTGGTGCTGGACGTGTGGTGAACGGTGGACGGGACCGGACGGTCACTCGGCGGCGAACTCGTAGCCGGCGAAGGCCGGGCACATGTTGGCGTCACGGGGCACCGACCGGGGCGGGAGTCCGGCGAAGACCTCGTCGACCCGGGGGCCGATGCGATCGGCGATGGGTCGGAGGAAGTCGAGGTCGAAGCCGTACAACTTGGCGGCGTTGAGCGAGAGCATCTTCTCGGCCTCGTCCCGGGGCACCCCGGCGAAGGCCAGCGCGATGGCTTCGCGCGAGTAGGGCGAGCTGGCCTCCTTGTGGGGGTAGTCGCTGCCCCACATGATGCGATCGACGCCGACCTGGTGACGCACGCCCATCTCCATCGGACGGATGAAGCTGGCTCCGACGTGACACTGGCGGGCCCAGTACTCACTGGGCTTCAGCGACAACTTCGACATCACCTCGGCGCCCCACACCTGCTCCTGGGAACCGTCGGAGGAGCGCATGCGCTCGAAGAAGTAGTCGAGTCGCAGCAGTTCGTCGGGCACCCACGCGGTGCCCTGCTCGGTGAACACCAGTTGCAGATCGGGATGACGCTCCAGCGCTCGGCCGAGGATCAACTGGTAGAGGGCGCGGTGGGCGTACCACGACACCTCGAGCAGGAACGTGATGGTGTCCTCGGGATCGGGACCCATGGGCGGCGCCGCGGAGCCGGTGTGATGGTTCACCGGCATGCCCAGTTCCTCACAGGCCTGCCAGATCGGTTCGTAACTGGCGTGATGCAACTGCGGCAGCCCCGAACCGGGAGGCGTGCCGGGCAGCAGCACACCACCGGTGAGTCCGTGCTCGCGCGCCCAGCGGATCTCGGCGACGGAGTTCTCCACATCGAACAGGTTGATCTGCACCACACCGGCGCGACGGCCCGGGTAGTCGTTGCAGAAGTCGACGAGCCATCGGTTGTGGGCCTGCAGTCCGGCCCACCGACGCTCGGCATCGACGGTGGTGAGCGCCGGCGGCTGCGCCGTCAGCGAGGTCTTGGGATAGAAGGGCGGGATCGTGTTGGGGTAGATGATCTCGGCGGTCTGTCCGTCGGCCTCGAGATCGGCCATGCGACGCGCCGAATCCCAGTTGCGACCACCGAGCTCTCCCTCGAGGTCCTCGTAGGGGTTCTCGTACTCGGCCGCCCAGGCGTCGAAGTCGTCGTGCCACTTCGACTCGAGGTAGGGCCGGTAATGACCGATGTCGCCGCCGGCGTGCCCATCGGCTGAGATGACGATGTAGCGGTCGTCGCTGCTCACGTTGTCCTCCTGTCGGCGGCGTGCGGCGGATCCCGGTGTGCCCACCGGCTGCTCCGGTGCGGCCACGCGCCGGCCGCCCCTTCACGCTATCCGACTGTCGGAGCGTCCCGTCCCATTCCGCTCCGTCAGCGCGAGCGGGGCAGGCCGAGGTGGCGCTCGGCGATGTTGTTCCGGTTGATCTCGGTGGTGCCGCCGTAGATGGTCATGACCGGCGAGTGGCGGGCGTCGTAGTCGACGAAGCCGTCGGCGGCCGCCTGCGGCTCGTGGAACTGCAGCAGACCGGCCGGACCGGCGGCGGCCAGCGTCCACCGGGACGCCCGCTGGTAGGCCTCGGCGGCGAACACCTTGGACATCGACCCCTCGAGGCCGGGCAGTCCGCCCGAGGCGGCGATCCACGCCGACCGCATGGTCAGGACCTGGGCCACCTGCATGTCGATGACCGACCGGACCATCCGCTCCCGGGTCACGGGCTCGTCGAGCACACCGTTGCCCACCGCCCAGTCGTGGAAGTGACGCAACAGGGGCACGCCCGCCTGGGTGCCGCCCATCACCCCGCGCTCGAAGGCCAGCACGGTGGTCATGGTGCGCCAGCCACCGTTGACCTCGCCGAGCACAGCCTCGTCGCCCACTCGCACGTCGTCGTAGTAGGTGGCGTTGGTGATCTCGGTGCCGAGCGTGTGCACCGGGTCGACCCGGATGCCGGGTGTGTCCATCGGGAGGATGAACATGGTGAGGCCCTTGTGCTTGGGCACCTCGGTGTCGGTCCGGGTCAGGAGGATGACCCAGCGCGCCACCTGGGCCAGCGTGGTCCACATCTTGGCGCCGTTGATGACCCACTCGTCACCGTCGCGCACGGCGCGGGTGGTGATGGAGGCCACGTCCGATCCGTGATCGGCCTCGCTGTAGCCCATGCACACCAGATCGCGCCCGGCGACGATGCCTGGGATGATGCGTTCCTTCTGGTCCTCGGTACCGAGTTTGTTGACCACGGCGGCGATCATCAACGCGACGGCCAGACCGTCGTAGGGCGCGCCGGCCTTCTCCAATTCGTTGAACATCACGTACATCTCGATCGGGTCGCCCTTGCCCAGTCCGGGCACGGCGCGCTCGAGGATGCCGCGGCGACCGAGTTCGAGATTCAACTCCGGCGCGTCGAACGTGCCGGACGTGTGCATGCGGTCGATCACCTCGGGCGTGACGAACTCCCGGATGATGTCGCGCATCTCGTCGCGGAAGGCCAGCACCTCGGGAGAGAGGGAGAAGTCCATCGTGGTCACCGACCTCCAGGGAACAGGGTCTCGGACAGTTCGAGGCATTCCTGCGACGGGTCGCCCAACACGTACGACCCGCCCCGCGCCCGTCGGTAGTACATCGGGATGTCGTACTCCTCGGCGAAGCCGTAGCCGCCGTGGTAGTGGAGACTGCGGTCGGTGGCCATAAGCGCAGCCTCGGTGGCGAACAGCCAAGCCATGGAGGCCAGCGTCGGTCCGTCGGTGATGTCGTTGTGACGCCAGTCGATGGCGCCGGGTGAGGAGGACGACAGCGCCCACGCCGCCTTGTGGGTGAGCAGACGACTGCCGTCGACGGCGATCGGGAGATCGGCCAGGCCGTGCTGCACCGACTGGAACGATCCGATGGGGACACCGAACTGGAAGCGCTCGGTCACGTACTGCACCGCAAGGGACAGCGCCGCGTCGGCGATGCCGGTCTGTGCCGCGGCGGTCAGCAACTTCCATCGATCGAGCACGGCAGCGAAGGCCGAGACGGGACCGACCACGCGTCGCTCACCGTCACGAGCGGCCCGATCGGCCATCGGCATCGAACCGAGGTTGCGCAGGCCGGCCATCGGCGGGGCGGACCGCACAACCACCAGGTCGTCACCATCCACGCCGAGCACGACATCGGCCACCGCACCGGCCGGCACCATCGACCACCGGCCATCGGCATCGGCCGGGTGCAGGGCGACAGCGGCGATCGACTCGCCGGCCACGAGATCGGCGTCGTCGAGCACGGCCAGCGCGGCGAGATGATCGATCAGCGGCACGGGGGCGATGGCCCGCCCGAACGATTCGGCCAGTACCACGAGATCACCCAGCGAGGCGCCGCCGCCCCCGACCTCGACGGCACTGCCCATGCCCGGGGCGCCCAGTTCGACGATCTTGTCCCACAGGGTCCGGTCGAACCCGAGGGGTTCGGCGGCGCGGGCCACCGAGGTCGGTGACTCCTTGGCGAAGAACCCGTCGAACAGTTCGGCGATGGCTTCCTGGTCGGGACTGAGGCCCAGATCGACGCTCATGCGTGGTCGCTCCGTGATCGGTCGGAACGGCAGTCTCCCCCGTCGCCCCCCGTCGTGCCGAATCCGACGACGGTCATCGACCGGGTCGATGGACGACGAACCAGGCGACCACCAGCGCCACCCCATTGGTCGACAGGTGGGCGATCATCGGTGCCACCAAGCTGCGTGATCGGATGCGCAACCAGCCGAACACGGCGCCAGCCACCGACGTGGAGACGACCGCACCCACGACGAGCCCGAGACGTCCGATCGACGAGGTGTCGGCGGCGGCGAACATCTCGTTTCCGCCAGCGGTGGACAGCGTCGGGAACACGTGCCACAGTCCGAACACCAGCGACGCCGCCACCAGGCCCCGCCGTCGCCCCCACCGCGCCATCGCCGCACCGAGCAGCACACCGCGGAACACCAGGTCCTCGGGCACGACGGTGCCGACGGCGATGCCGAGGACGACCTCGACCACCAGCGCGCCGACCGACACATCGGCCCGGGAGTCGTCGAGGAATCCGGAGGTGGCCGGAACGACGGCAGCGGCGACGACCACCACGAGCACGAGGGCGAAGGCACCCATCCCCCACCGCACGCCAGCGCGCACATCAGCTCGGGCCAGACCGAGATCGGCGGGCGTCATCGCGCGCCACAGCGCGACGGCCACGATGGCGAAGGAGACGATCACCGTGGCCAGATCGGCAAGACCGCCGAAGACCCCGAGACCGCGCACGACACTGAAGATGGCGAGCACCGCGACGGTCGCCCAGAACGCGCGGGCGGCGCCGGCCGGCGACCTCACGGCTGGGTGGCGGTGAGCAGATCGGTGAGGCGGGCTGAATCCGCTGCGGTCCATCCGTCGGGAGCAGCGACGGCGGCCGTGCCCTCGACGATCGACGCGTTGTAGTTGTGTCCATGACCGGGCGGTGTGCTGAAGCCCGCCATGAGGTCGAAGAGTTGCTGCACGAAGGTCACGACGGGAAACCACTGCGTGTCGGTGGGGACGTCGTAGCCGCGCGGTCCGCGCATCCATCGAGGTGTCGACCACAGCGCCGACACACTCGACCACGTGACCGGATCGGACGGTTGCGTGAGGTACACCATGTTGCGTCCGGGCAGTCGTCCGCCGCCGGCATCGGATGAACCATCGGCGGCACCGGGCGGGTTCATCGCCGTGACCCGCAGGCCGCCACCCACCACCGGGCGCCACACCGGCGACGACGGCTCGCGCCCGTCGACGACCTGCCACCAGATGGGGTTGGCGAAGGTCGGGCCGGCATACAGCACACCGTCGGCATCGGTCAGAGCGGTGCCGACGGAATCGGCCAGGGTCGGGCCATCGAAGGCATGTTCGGAGCCGTAGGTGCCGAGACTGATGCCGTCGATGATGAGCCTCGGCCGATCATCGACCGGCAGGGTGCGCCATTTCGACACCACCGCGTCGACGGTGGCCCGTCCGCTGGCCGCCGCCTTGTCGAGATCGACGAGGAACGAGATCCAACTGGGGAGGAACGAGTACTGCGTGGCGACGATGGCGGTGTCGCCGGCGTTCATGTACTCGAGTCCGGCGGCGAACCACGGGTCGACCCATCCGGTGCCGGTGACGGTGACGACCGCGAGCACCGATCGGTTCCACGCGCCGGCGCGGTCGAGTTCGGCGACGGCCCGGTCGGCCTGGGCGCTCGGGAGATCGGGCGAGTCGCTGGGGAGGCCGACCGAATCGATCCCGACGTAGGCGCGGATCGGTTCGGTCACCGTTCGACCGGGCCCCACGAACGCTGCGATCTCGACCGCCGTGGGACCACCACCGGCGAAGTTCCGACCCTCGTAGCCGAGCGTGTCCCACGCCACCAGCGAACCGGGACCACCCGAGCGCAGCGGCGTCGTCGGCTGCTCGATCCCCGGTGGTGTCCCGGTGTCGAAGGTGCCGTAGACGCTGTTGGCCCAGTCGACGAAGCCCGACCACACCACTCGTTGGGAGACCGTCGCGCCGACGGTGACGACGATGAGTGCGGTGACGACGAAGGCGGCCCATCGGGGCAGATAGCCGACGATACGGCGATCGAGACGACGCACGAGTTCGGCCACCGACCGTCCGATGGTGACGAGCACGGCACCGAGGACCAGCGACACGAGCACGACCACGATGATCGACGTCGCTCCGATGCGTTCCATCGCGACGAGTTCGCGTTGCGCGTTCTGACGGATCAGCCACCACGGCAGCCCGACGACGAGAGCGAGGACGGTGAGACCGAGCACTGCGTTTCGTCCGATTCGTCGGGGCAACGACGGCACGGAGCGCTTCGAGACGGTCCATCCCGACCTGATGATCCAGGCCAACAACGTCCCGATGGCCAAGCCGATCGCCGTGCTCAGTGCCGTGATCACTCCCTGGATCACCGCCGCTCTCGGCAACAACGTCGGGTAGAGCGACATCCAGCCGAACACCAGTCCAACGGACCAGGCGCCGGTGGAGAAGGGTGCGTAGAGGCGACGCCGGTAGGTCGTCCTCCGGTCACTCGACCCGTTCGTCGCCGTTGCCGGTGCGGTCACGGAGCGAACCACCTACTCGGCGGGGTTCTCACCGAGCGCCACGGACTTCGCCCACCGGTAATCGGCCTTGCCCGAGGGCGAACGCACGACGTGATCGACGACGAACAGCTCGCGGGGAACCTTGTACCCGGCCACGGTGCGGCGACAGTGGGAAGCCACGTCGTCGAGCTCGACGGTGCGTCCGTCGCGGGCCCGCACCACGGCGACGACCCGCTCGCCCCAGCGCTCGTCGGGCACGCCGACGACGAGGGCGTCGTAGATCGACGGATGCGCCTTGAGCACCTCCTCGACCTCCTCGGGGTACACCTTCTCCCCGCCGGTGTTGATGCACTGCGATCCACGACCGAGCAACGTCACCACACCATCGGCGTCGACGGTGGCGGAATCACCGGGAACCGACCACCGCCGACCGTCGGCATCGACCGGGAAGGTGCGGGCCGTCTTCTCCGGATCCTTGTAGTACCCGAGCGGGATGTGGCCGGTGCGGGCCAGCATGCCGGTTCGTTCGCTGCCGGGCGCCAGCGGGCGCAGGTCCTCGTCGAGCACCTGCAACTCGGGCGACACCACGAAGCGACGGGCACCGCCCTCCGTGGCCATGCCCCCGGCGCCGGTCTCGGATGCGCCGTAGGAGTCCATGACCATCACGTGCGGGATGGCGGCGCGCAACGCGTCCTGCACGGCGGGTGAGAACACGCCGCCGCCCGAACCGATGCGGAACACTCCCGACACGTCGTGCTCGCGGGTGCCGTCGGTCAGGGCATCGGCCAACGGGCGACCCATTGCATCACCGACGAGAGTGATGGTGGCGCACCGCTCACGCGCTGCGATGTCCCACACCTCGTGGGGATCGAGACCGTGACTGGTGTAGAGCACCACCGGTCCGCCGGCGAACATCATGTTGCACATCCCCCACTGCGCCGCGCCGTGCATCAGCGGGGCGATGATGAGCGACGGCAGGGCGAAGTCGGCCGGCAGCGACCGTTCGGTGATCTGCTCGGGCGTCGCCAGCGGTTCGGGACCGAGGGCACCGGTGAGGGCGGCGAAGAAGATGTCCTCGTGCCGCCACATCACGCCCTTGGGCATCCCGGTGGTACCACCCGTGTAGAGGAAGTAGAGATCGTCGCCCGAGCGACCATTGTCGAACGGCTCGTCCGACTGGGCGCCCACCACTTCGTCGTAGTGCTGGGCCCACGGAGTGGGTTGATCGGATCCGTCCTCCATCACGATCCAGTGCCGGACCTTGGTCAACTTCGTTCGCACCTCGTCGATGATCGGGGCGAACCCGCGCTCGAAGAACACGACCTCGCTGTCGGAGTTGTCGAAGAGGTATTCGAGCTCGTGGGCGACATAGCGGTAGTTGACGTTGATGGGCACGACGCGCGCCTTGAACGACCCGAAGAACAACTCGGGCCACTCGATGCGATTCCACGCGTACACCGCCACCTTCGACTCGGGTTCGCAGCCGAGGGCCAGCAGGGCCCGACCCACCTGGTTGGTACGGCGATCGAACTCACCGAAGGTCAGTCGGTGACCACCGCCCACGACAGCGAGTCGATCGTGATTGGCGCCGGCGACGAGCTGCAGGAGGTCACCGAGGTTGTACGAGGCCATCGCCGACTCAGCCCTTGACCAGATCGACGGCGACCTTCAACGACTGCGGATCTCGGGCCGAGACCAACAGTTCGGTGACCGGCGAGGAACGCCACAACTCGAGTCGTTCGGCGATGCGACCGGCCGGTCCCACGAGGGAGATCTCGTCGGCGAACTCGTCAGGCACCGCCGCGATGGCTTCTTCGCGCTTTCCCTCGAAGAAGAGGTCCTGGATGCGGTAGGCCTCCTCCTCGAATCCCATCCGGGCCATCAACTTGGTGTGGTAGTTCTGCCCCTTGGCCCCCATGCCGCCGATGTAGAAGCCCAGCGCCGCCTTCACCGGCCACAGTCCGGTGGCCACGTCATCGGTGACGTTGAAGGTCACCAGCGAGGCGATCTCGAATCCGGGCTTGGCGTCGGCCAACTGCTCCGCGTACACCTCCTGGCGGAACGGTGAGTAGTAGAGCGGCATCGATCAGTCGGCGATCTGTGCGGTCTGGGTGACGTTCTTGGGTCCCTCGGCGCCGAGGTAGATGGGGATCTCGTTGCGCAGGGGGTGCGTCATGATCTTGAGGGGCTTGCCCAGCCCGCTCGACCCCTCACCGAGATAGGGCATCGGGTAGAACTCACCGTCGTTGCTGAGCGGCCCCTCGCGCAGCAGCGCCCGTCGGATGATGTCGACGTACTCGCGAGTGCGGGCCAGGGGCTTGTTCGACGGGCGGCCGTACCACCCCTCGATGACCTGCGGGCCGGAGACACCGAGGCCGAGGATGACCCGGCCGCCGGAGAGGTGGTCGAGGGTCATGGCCGCCATGGCGGTGGCCACGGGCGTGCGGGCCGACAGTTGCACGACGCCCGTGCCCAACTTGATCGTGCTCGTGTGCGCGGCCAACCACGTCAACGGCGTGAAGGCGTCGGAACCCCAGGACTCGGCGGTCCACACCGAGTCGAAGCCGACACGCTCGGCCTCCTGGGTGATCTCCACCATGTTGGCCGGCGGTTGCGCGGCCCAGTAGCCCCAGACGAGACCCAGCTTCATGTGATCCTCCTGATGGTCGAACGAGCGGACGAGGTTCAGTCGCCGAGGTCGGGGACCCAGACGGCACCGTTGATGTGACTGCCACCGTCGGCGAACAGTGTGTTGCCGGTGATGTACACCGAATCATCGCTGGCCAGGAAGAACGCCACCGGCGCGATGTCGTCGACGGGATCGCCGATGCGGCCCATGGGGATGGCGGCTTCGGAGGCGGCGGCCATCTCGGGGTTGGCGGCCTCGAAGGCACGGAAGGCGGCCGTCTTGGCCCCGGGGCAGATCACGTTGGCGGTGATCCCGAACCCGGCCCACTCCCGCGCTGCGGTGCGGGTGAGGGTGCGCAACGCCTCCTTGGTGGCGTTGTAGTGCACCGACCCCATGTGGGCGTTCACGCCGTTGAGCGAACAGATGTTGATGATGCGACCGCGCCCGGCGGCGCGCATGGGGGTGAAGGCCTCCTTCATGGCCCACATCGGCCCCATCACATTGATGCGCCAGGCGTGCTCCATGGCCTCATCGGGCATGCGGTCGACGCGCTGCAGACCGGCGCGGTCGCCGCCCCAGGCGTTGTTGACGAGGATGTCGATCGTTCCCCACCGCTCCACCGCGGCGCGCACGGCGGCCCGGTTGTCGGCCTCGACCGTCACGTCGGTGGGCACGAAAAGCGCGTCGACCCCGAACTCGTCGTGCAGGGCGCCGGCCACGGCCTCTCCATTGGCGGGATCGATCTCGGCCACCACCACCCGGGCACCCTCCGCTGCGAACCGTCGGGCGATACCGGCACCGATGCCGTCACCGGCGCCGGTGATGACGGCCACTCGGTCCTCGAGACGCTTCTCGCCGGACTGCGCCATGGTTCCCACTCCCCCGGAGACGTGGACGATCGGACGAGCGGCGAGGCTACCGGACGCCGCCGACAGGGCCGGCGGCGTCCGACCGGCCCGATCTACTTGGTGATGCCGTAGTAGCGATCGAGCCGGTACAGCTCGATGGCATTGCCCCGGAAGAACCGGTAGGCCTCGTGGTCGTTCATGCCCGCCTTCGACGCGATGCGCTCGGCGACCTCCTTCGAACGCGGGAAGGTGGAGTCGGCATGGGGGTAGTCGACCTCGAAGGTGAGGCGGTCGATCCCGATCACGTCACGGTTCCGCATGGCCGTCTCGTCATCGAAGATGCAGTACCAGACGTTCTGCTTCATGTAGGTCGACGGCGGCTGCTTCAGCTTCGATCCGAAACCGGAGGTGTCGAGGAGACGCTCCTCCCACAACTTGTCGGACCGCTCGAGGATGTAGGGCAGCCACCCAGCCTGACCCTCGGAGTAGGCCACGCGCAGTTCCGGGTAGCGCTCGAACACGCCGCCGAACACGTAATCGAGCAGCGAACCCATGGCGTTCTGGAAGGTGAGCGTCGAGGAGATGATGAACGGCGCGTCGGGCGCAGTCATCGGCATGGCCGAGGACGAACCGATGTGCATGTTGATGACCGTCTCGGTCTCGACGCAGGCCTGGAAGAGCTTCTCCCAGTGACCCGAGTGCAGCGACGGGAGGCGCAGCGGCACCGGGTTCTCGGTGAAGGTGATGTTGTGACTGCCCTTCTCGGCACAGCGGCGGATCTCGGCGGCGGCGAGATCGACGTCCCACAATGGGACCATGGTCAGGGGGATGAGACGGCCGTGACCGGCCCCGCCACACCATTCGTCGATCATCCAGTCGTTGTAGACACGGATGCAGGCCAGGGCCAGCTCCTTGTCCTCACGCTCGAGGAAGGCCTGCCCGCAGAAGCGCGGGAGGATGTTGGGGAAGCAGATCGACGCCTCGACATGGTTGGCATCCATGTCGGCCAGACGCTGGGTCTGGTCGAAGCAACCAGGGAGGATGTCGTCGAAGGTGCACGGCTCGTTCTGCACCACCTCGGCGCCGACGGCGGCCGACAGTCGCGTGAACGGGTAGACGAGATCGTCGTAGTACCAGACGTCGCAGTCGGCACCATCGGGATCGTCGATGGTGAAGCCGTAGCCGCCGGTGATGGTCATCGACACCTTGTGGCGTTCGATGCGCGGGCCGCGGTCGAGGTACTTCTTGGGGAGGCGGGCCGTCCACAGATCGGGGGGTTCGACCACGTGGTCGTCGACCGAGATGATGCGGGGGATCTCCATGCCGGGGCCTCCTCGATGCGTGAATCTGACGGACCGTCAGAACGGTCAGTCTGCCACGCCGCCGGCCGATCCCGACCCGTCGGCGCCCCTGATTCAGTCGACGGTGAACTCCCCCGGCACCGGCACGCCGACGCGCCGACCCACCGGGTCGGCGCCGGCGAACGAGGCCGCCACCGCCGCCGCCGTGCTCTGCACCACCGAACGCCGACCGTCGGACTCGACGATGGCGATGGTGGTCGACTCGCCGTCGCGACCGGGCACCACGGTGGCCCCCCTCACCACTGCGGTACCGGTGAGGTCGGCATCGATCGG
>JBJTGD010000142.1:0-2540 GCA_046093735.1 Acidimicrobiia bacterium
ACCACTGGGGGGGATTCTGTTAGAATGTCGAGCATCCCGTGGTCGTCGAGCACCCCACTCCCACCCTGCCGTTCCGTTTCTCCAGTGTCGATCGGTGGGTCCGCATGCCGGCGCCCACCCTCGGCCAGGACAACGCCGAGATCCTCGGTGTGCGCCTCGGACACTCCGAGGCCGAACTCGCAGCACTCGAAGATGCAGGCGTCATCGGCGACAGGCCGCAGGGCGTCTGAGAACCAAGGAGGACCGACATGCCGGATCTGTTCGACACACATCGGGTGATCGACGTCGACACCCACCTGACCGAGCCGCCCGACACGTGGACGCGTTCGTTCCCGGCCTCGCTGCACGACAAGGTTCCCCACATCGAACGGGTTGATGGCGTCGACCAGTGGATGGTGAGCGGCGAGCGCATCGGGGCGCCCGGGTACTACTCGATGGCCGGTCACGACGGCGTCATGCCGCTGTCCACGCCGAAGACCTACGAGGACATCCATCCCTCCATGTATGACGCTCGGGCCCGACTCGAGTTCCTCGACGCTGAGGGCGTCGACGCGCAGATCCTCTATCCGAACGTCGGTGGATTCGGCAACGGATACTTCCTGCGTCTCGGAGACCGGGAGCTCGTCGCCCAGTGCGTGCGCGCCTACAACGACTTCCTGTCCGACTGGTGCGGCGCCAATCCGGATCGACTCATCCCCATCGCTGCAGTTCCCTTCTGGGATCTCGATCTGGCCATCGACGAGATCGGTCGGTGTCTCGACATGGGCCATCGCGCCATCAACTTCTGCAATCAACCGCAGGACTACGGGCAACCGCCGCTGGCCAGCACCCACTGGGACCCGATCTGGGCCACGGTGGCCGAAGCCGGTGTACCGGTGAGCTTCCACGTCGGAGGCGGTTCCATGGGCACCCAGTTCGAGGACGTCGCCGGCATGGGTTGGATGACGAACTTCGCCAAGGTCTCCACCATGATCTTCATGGACAACATGCGCTGCATGGCCGACCTGATCTTCGGGGGCATGTGCCATCGGTTCCCCGACGTGAAGTTCGTGTCGGTGGAGTCGGGTGTGGGATGGATCCCGGGTGCACTGGAGGCCTTCGACTGGCAGTGGAACAACGGAGGCGTGCGCGACGAACATCCCGAGTACGAACTGACGCCCAGTGAGTACTTCCGTCGTCAGGTCTACGGGTGCTTCTGGTTCGAGGAGGCCTCGGCCCAGTTCGCCATCTCCCAGTACCCCGACAACATCATGTTCGAGTCGGATTATCCGCATCCCACGTGCATGCATCCGGGGCCGCGCACGGCGGCCACGCGTCCGCGGGAGTACGCCACTCGAGTGCTCGGTGGCCTGCCCGACGAGGTCGTGCGCAAGGTGCTGTGGGAGAACGCGGCCAGCGTGTACGGACTCTGAGCCGATGACCGGAGCCGCGCCCAGCGCCCCCGATCTCGGTTCGCGCCACATCGTGGCCGAGGTGCGCGGGCGCACATTGCATCTGCGCATCGATCGACCGGAGCGTCGCAACGCGTTCGCCCAGGAGATGTACCGCGCCCTCAAGCGGGCGGCGATCTGGGCCGATGGGCAACCCGAACTCGACTCGGTGTGCGTCACCGGCACCGACCGATGGTTCGCCGCCGGGGGCGACATGGGTGGCAACTCGCAGGATTCCGAGGGGTTGGAGGTGGAGTGGGACGCCACCGACAACTTCCCCTTCCGTCACATCGAGCGGTGTCGCAAGATCTGGGTGGCGGCCATCAACGGCACCTGCCATGCCGGGGGGATCGTGCTCGCCCTGCACTGTGACGTCGTGCTGGCCTCCGATCGGGCCCGGTTCCGGGTGCCCGAACTGCTGCGAGGCATCCCGGATCCGTTCATGGCTGCTCGTCTGGCCGAGGCGGTGGGCATCGTGCGGGCTCGCTGGCTGTTCTTCACCGCGGCCGAGATCGACGCCGAACGGGCGGCCGAGATGGGCCTCATCGGCGAAGTGGTGCCCCACGACGACCTCGCCGAACGCACCGAGTGGGTGCTGGCCCAGATCTCGGCCACCGGTCCCGAGGCGAGGGCAGCCATCAAACGGGATCTCAACGCTCGGTTGCCCCAGCACGACACCGGCATGTTCCACCGATCGATGATGAGTCCCGAGATGATGGAGGGGATGCGCGCCTTCATCGAGAAGCGACCGGCGGAGTGGCCCCGGGGCTGACCGGACCTCGGGGTCGGGCGCCGATAGCGTTCTCAGCGGTGAACAGACTCGTCCAGTTCGGGGCCGCCATCGTGGCCGGCGGGTGCGTGCTCGCGCTGGCCGTGATCGTTGCCCTCCCGTCGATCGCGCTGGTGATCACCGGGATCCGAGGCTCGGACGGAGCCATCGACGTCACCTCGTTTCGCGACTACGCCGTGCGCTCGCAGGTGTTCGGGGCCAACGGTGAGCTGATCGCCACGCTGCACGGCCCCGAGAACCGCGAACCGATGGCGCTGGCCGACATGCCCGACACCATCAAGCAGGCAGTGTTGTCGGTGGAGGATGCCCAGTTCTATGCG
>JBJTGD010000143.1:0-2689 GCA_046093735.1 Acidimicrobiia bacterium
CATGAGCGACTCGCGCCACGCGCCCGGCACTGCAGCCCGACAACTGGCGGTCGACGCCCTCGTGCGCATCGACCGCGATCGCGCCTACGCCAACCTCGTGCTGCCACCGATGCTCGCCACCAGCGGCCTCGACGATCGCGATCGGGGCTTCGTCACCGAACTGGTCTACGGCACCACGCGCATGCGACGGGCCTGTGACTGGTTGGTGGACCGCTACCTCCCTGATCCCGCACGCGTCGACGTCGTCGCCCGGTCATGGCTGCGGATCGGTGCCTATCAGGCCGTGTTCCTCGGCACCCCGGCCCACGCCGCTGTCGGGGCCACTGTCGGCGCTGCGCCCCGGCGACTGCGCGGACTGTGCAACGCGATACTGCGCAAGGTCACCGCGTCGATGCCGGTGCAGTGGCCCTCGGACGCGGTGCGACTGAGTGTGCCCGACTGGATGTTCGAGCAACTGTGCGCCGATCTCGGTGTGGTCCGTGCCATCGCCGCGGTCGAGGCCATGGACGCGTCGGCCACCGTCACGGTGCGTACCGACGGGTACGTGCAGGACCTCGGCTCGCAACTGGTCGTGGATGCGGTCGGCGTCGAACCCGGCGATCTCGTCCTCGATCTATGTGCCGCGCCCGGGGGCAAGGCCACGGCCATGGTCGCCCGCGGTGCGCATGTCGTGGCCGCCGATCTGCGTCCGGCTCGGACCGGACTGATCCTCGCCAATCGGCGCGCCCTCGATCTGGCGCCCGATCGACTCGGCATCATCGCCGCCGATGGAACCCGCCCGCCCCTGCGTGACGGTGTCTTCGACAAGGTGCTGCTCGATGCGCCGTGCAGTGGACTCGGCTCGTTGCGACGGCGGCCTGATGCGCGTTGGCGCATCGGACCCGACGACATCGGTGGCCTGGTCGAACTGCAGCGGACACTGCTCGACCGAGCGGTGCACCTGGTGCGGCCGGGTGGTGAGGTCGTCTTCAGCGTGTGCACCATCACCGTGGCCGAGACACTGGGCATCGACGAATGGGTGGCCGAGGCGCACCCGTCGATGACGGCCTTCGATGCACCTGGCGCGCCGTGGGAACCACTCGGACGGGGCGCGTTGCTGTTGCCCCAGACGGCCGGCACCGACGGGATGTACGTCCTGCGGTTGCGGCGGGCAGACTCGCAGCCATGAGCCTCCCGCCCACCGATCATGCGGCGACGACGACACCAGCGCTCGGATTGTCGGCCAAGGTCCTGACGGTGTCCGACGGTGTCGTGGCCGGTACTCGCGAGGATCGCAGTGGTGCGGCGCTGGTGGAGCGTCTGCGCGCGGCGGGCTTCGACGTCGTCGACCATCGCGTGGTGGCCGACGGACTGCAGTCGGTGGGCGAGGCCATCGTGGAGATGGCCGACGGCTTCGTCGGGCTGCTCGTCACCACTGGGGGCACGGGGTTCGGACCGCGGGATCTCACCCCTGAGGGCACCCGCGCCGTGCTCGACCGCGAAGCCCCCGGCCTCGCCGAGGCCATGCGCACCGTGAACCCATTGGGGCGCCTGTCTCGAGCCGTGGCCGGGACCCGGGGCTCGACGCTGGTGCTCAACGTGCCCGGCTCGCCGGGCGGCGCAGTGGAGTGTCTCGATGCCGTCGTCGATGTCGTGCCCCTCGCGGTGCGGCTCCTGGCTGGCGACTGACCGATCCACCGGACGACTCGCCAGTCGATCCTCACGACGGCCTGCGGGGCGACCCGCGTCGCAGACCTGCAGTGCATCGGGGCTCTCGGGAGGCGCCCGGTACGCCCCCGGTACGCTCGCCGGATCGTCGAGTCCTCCCCCGATCAGGTCCACATGGACCGGGCCATCGCCGCCGCCGCCACTGTGCGCCGTCGTGTCGCGCCCCGCCCATGGGTGGGGGCGGTGGTCGTCCCGGCGGGCGGTCACGGGTCCACGATCTTCGTCGGGGCCACCGATGGCCGTCGGGGCCCGCACGCCGAGGTGGTGGCCCTCGCCTCCGCCGGCGAGCGCGCCGCCGGTTCCACGCTGTACGTGACCCTCGAACCCTGTTCGCATCACGGCGTCACCCCTCCGTGCGCCGACGCCGTCATCGCCGCTGGTGTGGCTCGGGTCGTCGTCGGGGTCACCGATCCCGATCCGAAGGTGGCCGGCTCGGGAGTGGCCCGTCTGCGTGAGGCCGGGATCGACGTGACCGTCGGCGTCGGCGCCGACGCGGTCGAACGACAACTACGTCCCTAGCTCCCTCACCGCCGCACCGGTCGACCGTTCGTGGTGCTCAAGTCGGCCCTCACGCTCGACGGGCGCACGGCGGCCCCCGACGGCACGTCGCAGTGGATCACCGGTCCCGAGGCCCGACTCGATGCCCATCGCCTCCGGGCCGACAGCGACGCCATCCTCGTCGGGGCCGGCACCGTGCGGATCGACGATCCGTCCCTCACCGTGCGCCTGCCCGCCGATGAGCGGGGTGACGACGACACCGAGCCCCTGCGGGTGGTGCTGGGCGTTGCCCCGTCCGGCGCCGCGGTCCATCCGTGCGTCGAGACGGGGGGCGAACTCGGCGCGGTGCTCGACGATCTCGGATCCCGAGGGGTGCTCCAGTTGCTGGTGGAGGGCGGACCGACCGTGGCTCACGCCTTCCATGCCGCCGGACTCGTCGACCGGTATGTGCTGTACCTGGCCCCGGCCCTGTTCGGCGGCGACG
>JBJTGD010000144.1:0-5384 GCA_046093735.1 Acidimicrobiia bacterium
GTCGACGATGCCGGCCAGGGCGTTCACTCCGTTGAGGGTCCCGGTCTTGGCTCGCACCTTGGTCATCGACGGTGTCGACAGCATGCGACGACGCAGGGTGCCGGTGCGCCCACCGACCGGGAGATTGGCCAGCAACTCCGGCATCTTCGCCAGTCGCTCGAAGAGATCGAGCAGGACGGAGCAGTTGGCCCGATTGCTGGTGTCGAGACCGGATCCGTCGTTCATCACCAGGGCCGACACCTCGACACCCTGGCGTTGGAGCGACTGGCGGATGGCGCTCAGGCCGTTGGCGGTGGTGCCCCGTCCCGTCGTCTCCAGTCCCATCTCCTTGGTGAGGAGTTCGGCGGTGGTGTTGTCGGAGTTGAGCAGCATCTCGCCCACCAGATCGACCACGGGAAGGGAATCGACTGCGGCCAGTTCGGTTGCTCCCGGGGGCGCTGTTCCCGTGGCTGATCCGCCGTCCACACTCACCCCGCGTTGGGCCAGCACCGTCCGGAGCGTCTGAACGAACAGCAGAGGTGCATCCCCGACCTTGCGGGTGGTCGTGGGCTTGTCGGGGGAGTCGGTGTAGCCGGAGTTCCCGTCGTTGACGACCAGCGCCGACAGCGGTGACACGGTGCCCCCGGTCTGGTACCGACTCGGCCACGAGGGGATCCAACGGACGTCGTCGTACCGGGAGTCGTCGCCGATGAGCGAACCGGTGATGCGGGTGATCCCGAGATCGACGACGGCATCGGCGATGCGATCGAACTCGGACGAAACCTGATCGGGATCGTCGAACACCGAGACGTAGCCCTTGGTGGTCAGGATCGGGTCTCCCCCGCCGACGACCCACAGATCACCGTCGAGAGTGCCCTTCTGCACACGCGCGTCAGAGACGAACCTCGTCTGAAGTGTCCGGTCGGCGCCGAGGATGTCGATGGCGGCCAGCGCCGTCGCCATCTTCAGGGTGGAGGCCGGAAGCAATGGTGTCTCCGGACCTCGGGTGACGATGCGACGACCCTCGAGCTCCACGATGGCGCACGTGTTCCCCACCACCTTGTTGACATAGGTGTCGATGGCGCCCGACAACTCTGCATCGGCCTCGGCCACGAGGGCTGAGGGGAACCGACGCGCCGACAGCACCGGCGTGGTCGGTCGGACAGTGGACGCGTCAGCGCTCTGCGCCGAAGCCGGGAACTCCACGAGCCCGACGCCGAGCAGGAGTATCGCCACCAGCAGCGCGGCCCGACTCGCCGCAGATCCGGGCACGTCTCAACGCTCCCGGTCGAGCCACCGCCGTCGCCACCAGGCAGCGCCCAGTGCCCGCACGGCTCGCTCCCCCGACGGGTAGCAGTAGCGGCCGGTGTCGGCCACGGCGCGCACGGCGGCATTGTCGCGATCGGCCACCGCCAGTTCGGTGGCGAGGAGGATCGGCTTGGACGAGTCGGTGGACAGTCGGTCCGCCTCGGTGGCGTAGCGCGCGTCCTGTCGATCGTGGAAGGCCACAATGCGCTCCAGTCCGTGGTCGGGGAAGAACGGGCCCTCTCGTTCGAGACGTCCCTGATTCGACTGGATGCCGGCGCCGAGTACGACAACCGCATCGATCGAAGGCTCGTCGACGACCGCCGAGAGCACCGCCGGAACGGTCTCCTTGGTCTCGCCGCCGGCCAGGTCGATGGGGTTGTTGCGACTCCATCGCGGCGGGAGCAGTGCGTCGAGTTCGCTGCGCAGTCCGTCGGAGAGGTCGACCAGTTCGAGTTCGGTCCGGACCACGGCGTCGGCGGCGAGCACGCCCCATCCTCCCACGGTGGTCACGATCGCCAACCGCGGTCCCGATGGAAGAGGCTGGGTGGCGAGGGTGGCGGCCACATCGAAGGCCTCCGCCACGTCGCTGGCTCGGATCGCTCCGGCCTGACGCAACATCCCGTCGACCACCCGATCGTCGGTGGCCAGCGAACCGGTGTGGCTCGACGCCGCTCGGGCCCCCGAGGACGTCGCCCCACCCTTGATGATCACGACCGGCATCCGTTCGCACACCGCCCGCAGTCGATCGGCGAATCCCCGACCGTTGTCGATCCCTTCCACGTAGGCCAATCCCACCGTGGTCGACGGATCCTGCGCGTACCACTCGAGCACATCGATGACGCCGACCTGTGCCGCATTCCCGACCGACAGGGCGCGACTCACGCCCACGCCACTGTGCCGCGAGAGGTTGAGGAACGAGGAGACGAGATTGCCCGACTGACTGACCACGCCGATGGTGCCCGGCGGAGGGAAGGGTGCGACGATCTGTGCGCACAACGACGACGGCGTCGAGACGAGCCCCTGGCCGTTGGGGCCGATGAGGAGCAACCCGAGGTCGTCGGCCACGGCGGCCAGTTCCTCCTGCGCCCGCCGGCCCTCCTCCCCCGCCTCGCCGTAGCCGGCCGAGGACACGAACGCGGCGCGCACCCCGCGGGCGGCGGCCTCGCGCAGGAGCCCGACGTTGCTGGCGGCCGGGGTGCACACGAACAGCAGATCCCATTCACCCTCAGGGACCGAGCCGATGTCGGGCCAGGTCGGCCGATCGAGGACCTCGGCGCCGTCGCGGTTGGTGGCGGCCACCGAACCACCGAAGCCCGACGCCAGGATGTTGTGCAGCACCACGAAGCCGAACTTCCCGGGATGGGTGGAGGCCCCGGCGACGATGATGCCCCGGGGATCGAAGAGTGCGTCGAAACCCTTCAGAGGCCCGAGACTCATCGCTCGACCTCCACCAGGGCATCGAGGGCGATGGGTCGTCCGTCGACGATCCGCACCGGGTTGAGATCGATCGACACCACACCGGCAGTCTCGGCGGCGGCCCGGGACACGGCGAGGATCACCTCGACGAGCGCGTCCCGGTCGACGGCCGGCTCGCCCCGGAACGGACCCAGGAGGCTCTGGTTGCCGAGACGGTCGAGCATGTCGTGGGCGTCGAACCGATCGACGGGGATGAGTCGCACGCTCACATCGGCGAAAGCCTCGGCGAGGACACCGCCCACTCCGACCAGCACCATCGGCCCGAACGTGGGATCGGTGGCCGTGCCCACGAGGAACTCGCGTAGACCGGCGACCATGGGAGCGAGGAGCACACCGGTGGCTCGATCCTCGGGTCGCGCCCGGTCGAGCAGGTCCTGCACGACTCGCTCCACCTGCTCGATCCCGGTGACGCCGAGGCGGACGAGACCGAGCTCGCTCTTGTGCGCGAGCTCCTCGCCGCACAACTTCGCCGCCACCGGTCGATCCTTGGCCCCGAGCGCACCGAGGGCCGCCGCCACGTCCGAGGGACCACTCACGAGGATCTCGGGCAGGAACGGCACGCCGAAAGGGGCCAGCAGTTCCTTGGACTGCGCCTCGGACAGGGTGCTCACGGCTCGAGCGCGGCGCGCAACAGTGCCCTCAGGTGCTCGAGCCGCTCGTCGAGGGCGGCCGGCGCCATGGGGTCGTGACCGAGGAGGCCCTCGGTGAAGGGAAGATCGCTGAAGTAGCTCAACAGTGCGCCGTATCCGGTGAGGAGCAGTTGCTCGGCATCGAAACGCCGAAAGGTCCCGACCTCCATCTCGCCCTCGAAGTAGTCGACCGCCCGGCGGAACAGTGGCCGCAGGGAGACCCCCAGATCGACACCGAGCCGTCGTCCGCCGTCGAGGGCCTCACGTCGGGCGATGCGCACGAACTCCGGGTTGTCCTTGAAGAAGTCGAATCCGGCGGTGAGCACCTGATCGACCTTGGCCCAGCCCGTCGCCGGGCTGCGGGTCACCTCGTCCACGCGCACGATCCACAGGGCCAGGGCCCGATCGAAGACCTCCTTGTAGATCGCCTCCTTCGACGGGAAGTGGTGCAGCACGCTCGACCGGCGGATCCCCACCGCTGCGGCGATGTCGTTCAGCGAAGTGGCGTCGAAGCCGCGATCGGCGAAGCAGTACTCCGCCTCCACCAGGATGATCTCCCGAGTGGGCACCACGGCATCGGTCTCGACCACCGCCAGACAGTACCGGCGAAGGCCGGAACGAGCCCTTTCCGACCTGTACGGTGCCGGTCGATGGAGATCCTCGCCGCCCTGTTCATCGACGGCATCGACGTGCGCAGCGTCGATGGCCCCTCGACTCGTCTCGACCTGACCGGGGTGCAGTTCTCGGCCTTGGCACCCTCTGCCCCTCCGGTCACCATCGAGCCGCACCTGTGCGTGATCGTGCACTGCCCTCCGGACTCGCGGGACACCGCGGCCCTCGAAGTCGTGTTCCGTCGCGGCGACGACGTGATCGCCCGCAACGTGCAACCGCTCCAGGTCGAACCGGGCAAGTTCAACTACCGACTCGTCCGCGCCGAGCTCTCGTTCGACGAGCCCGGAACGATCGAGGCGCACTGCCGTATCGACCTCGGTCCGACCCATGTCGTCCCGTTCACCCTGTTGGCCCCATGACTACGATGCGCCCGTGACAGACCAGCAGAAGCGAGCCATCGACGTGATCCGGGGTTTCGCCATGGATGCGCCGCATCGGGCGAAGTCCGGTCATCCGGGGACGGCGATGGCACTCGCACCGCTGGCCTACACGTTGTGGACGCGCATCATGCGCTACGACGCAACTGCACCCGAATGGGCGAACCGCGATCGGTTCGTGTTGTCCGGCGGGCATGCATCGATCCTGCTCTACACGATGCTGTACCTGACGGGGTACGGACTGGAGAAGTCCGAGATCGAGGACTTCCGACAGCTCGGCTCGCGCACCGCTGGCCATCCGGAACGGCACCTGCTCCCCGGCGTCGAGGTCACGACCGGCCCGCTCGGACAGGGATTCGCCAATGCCGTGGGTATGGCGCTCGCCGAACACCACCTGCGCGCCCGGTTCGGACCGCAGCTGTTCGACCACCACACCTGGGTGATCTGTGGTGACGGCGATCTCTCCGAGGGCATCTCGCACGAAGCGGCCTCGTTGGCCGGTCATCTCGGTCTGTCCAAGTTGGTCGTTGTCTACGACGACAACCACATCTCGATCGACGGTCCCACCGAACTGGCGCTGTCCGACGATGCCGCCGCGCGGTTCGCCGCGTATGGCTGGTACACCGAGAACGTCGGCGAGATCGCCGAGGACGTCGATGCGTTGGAAGCGGCCCTGCGACGCGCCGCCGCGATCGACGATCGACCGTCGCTCATCGTGCTGCGCAGCCATATCGGCTACCCCTCGCCTTCGTTCACCGATTCCGCCAAGGCCCACGGCGATCCCTTCTCGGCCGAGGAGATCACCGCCACCAAGAAGGTGATGGGCATTCCCGACGAACCGTTCTGGTGCCCCGACGATGTGCTCGAGTACATGCAGGCCTTCGGCACGCGCTCGACGCCGGGGAGCAGGTGCCGTTCCGGATGGCCAGCGGTGCGCGAGCCG
>JBJTGD010000145.1:0-5428 GCA_046093735.1 Acidimicrobiia bacterium
ACGGCAGTGGACGTCGGCGCGTGGTACGGACCATGGAGCTTCTGGTTGGCCCGCCGTGTCGAGCAGGTCCACTGCTTCGAGCCGAATCCGAGACTGGCGGCGGCGCTGCGGGGGAGCGTGGCCTCGAACGTCACCGTTCATGAATGTGCAGTGTCCGATCGGGAGGGAACCGCCGATCTCGTGCTCCAGGATCTCAGCATTGGCGCCGAGGGGACAGCCTCCATCGTGCCGGGCGTGACCGGTGTCGGGTCGCACCGGGTGCAGACGCGCCGGCTCGACGACTGCGGGCTCACCGAAGTGCGGTTCATCAAGATCGATGTCGAGGGGCACGAACGTGCGGCGATCGAAGGTGCCCGGCTGACGATCGAACGGGACCGTCCTGTGCTCTTTGTCGAACTCGAGGATCGGATGTCGGACATGGGTGTGACGATCGGGCTGCTCGAGACCATGGGCTACGAGGGGCGGTTCGCCATGGGGGGCCGGTGGATCTCGACGAACGAGGTGGATCTCGCGGCGTGGCAGCGCGAGTTCCTTCGCAGCCATCCGACCCAGAGCTACCTGCAGAGTGTGGTCCGACCAAACGGTTACGTGAACGACGTCGCCTTCGTGCACCCCGAAAGCACCTGGGCGCCCTGGGACTGACCGCCCGGCGACGTCAGTCGACGATCTCGGACATCTCGACGACCCGACCCTCGTCGATGCTGCGGTGGGCGGCGACGCCCACCGCAGTCGACCAGAGACCGTCGGTGAGCGTCACGGTCGCCGGTGCACCGGTGCGGATGGCATCGAGCAGGGCCACGTGCTCGAGGTACGACGCGCCGTGGTGCAAGCCGGCATGGCGGATCGACTCATCGGCCACCGGTTCGGTGCGCACGTTGCCGTAGCCGTCGGCCCGGCGCCCGATGCGCACCACGCCCTCGGAAACGAGGGCCTCGACCTTTCCGGCGTCACCGACCACCGAGATTTCCTGCTCGTTGCGGCTGGCCTCGGCGAACATGCACAGGTCGAGCATCGCCCGCGCCCCGCCCTCGTACTCGACGATGACGAACGCGTTGTCGATGATGTCGGGTGTCTCGCCGTCGTAGCGCTCGTCGAGGTGGTTCACGTCCTGGGCGCCGCTGGCCATCACCCGCACCGGGCGTCGACCGATGACGAGGTTCATGAGGTCGAAGAAGTGACAGCACTTCTCCACCAGCGTCCCACCCGTGTTGCGGTTGAAGCGGTTCCAGTCGCCGACCTTCACCAGGAACGGGAACCGGTGCTCGCGGATGGCCACCATCCGCACCTCGCCCACGGTGCCGGCCCGCACCTCGGCCAGCACTCTTTGCGTCGGGGGCATGAAGCGGTATTCGAGGCCCATCCAGATCACCCGGCCCGGAACCGCGGTGGCCTCGGCCCGCTCGATCACGTCGAGACAATCGGCGACCGTCGTGCACAGCGGCTTCTCGACGAGCACGTGCACCCCGGCGTCGAGTGAGTCGAGCAGCACGTCATGGTGGGTGTGATTGGGTGAGGCGATGACCACCGCATCGCACAGGCCAGAGTCGAGCAGGTCGCGATGGTCGGTGAACGTCGACAGCGTTGCACCGTCACCCACGGCACCTCGGGCCCGGTCGAGGCTGTCGCGATGGGGGTCGCTGACTGCGGTCACCACTGCGCCATCGAGGTGGGCGATATTGGCGATGTGCTCGCGTCCCATCATCCCCGTGCCGATGATCCCGTAGCGCACCACGTCGTCCTGGTCGGCACGGTCGTCGCGGCCGTCGGCGCTCTCCGTCACGGCAGTAGCGTACGGCTCGTGGTGCCGGCGCCCGATTCCCTCCCGCTCGACGGCCCTCGCGCCATCGCCGGCCGGCCGGTCGGTCCGCTCGGATTCGGCTGTTGGCGACTCACCACCGCGTCGACCGGCGAGGCGGCGCGACTGGTGGAGGGTGCCGTCGATGCGGGCTGCACGCTCGTCGACACCGCCGACGTCTACGGCCTCGACTGGGGTGGGAGTGGCTGGGGGAGCTGCGAGGAGCGACTGGGCGCCGTGCTCACGGCGCGGCCGGGGCTGCGCGACCGGATGGTGCGGGCCACCAAGGGCGGCATCGTCCCCGGCGTCCCCTACGACAGCACCGCCGCGTACCTGGCCCACGCCTGCGAGGCTTCGCTGCGGCGGCTCGGGGTCGATCACGTCGACCTCTACATGATCCACCGGCCCGATCTGTTGGCCCACCCGGCCGAGGTGGCCGCCGCACTCCTGGCTCTGCGCCAGCGAGGACTCATCGGCGCGATCGGCGTCTCCAACCACACGCCGGCGCAGATCGCCGCCCTCGAGCACCATCTCGGCGAACCCGTCGCCGCCGTGCAACCCGAACTGTCGGTGGTAGCGCTCGATGCCGTGCGCAACGGTGTGCTCGACCGCGCCATGCATCACGACACCGCCGTGCTGGCCTGGAGTCCGTTGGCCGGTGGACGCGTCGCCACCGGTGAGGGTGTGCGGTCGGAGTTGCGCTCGGTACTCGATCGTCTGGCTGCGACGTACGCCACGACGCGCGAGGCCGTGGCGTTGGCCTTCGTGCTGGCCCATCCAGCGCGACCCGTGGCCCTGCTCGGCACGCAGCGTCTCGATCGCATCGCCACCGCCGTCGACGCGCTCTCCGTCCCGCTGACCCGCGCCGACTGGTACGCCATCGTCGAGGCCTCCGAAGGCGTGCCGTTGCCATGAGTCGCACCGGCGCGCCACTGGAGATGGCGTGGTTCGCCGCCCTGTGCGATGACGACTTCGAACAACTCGGCGTCGTCGACGAACGGCTGCTCAGTTCACCCGAGCACTGCGGCGACATCGTGCGCGCCGCCGACGAATCGGGCTTCGACGCCATCCTCATGCCCTCGGGCTACGCGCTGGGCATCGACACCCTCACGTTCACCGCGGCGATGGCGTCGACCACCCGCAGCATCCGGCCCATCGTGGCCGTGCGCATCGGCGAGGTGTGGCTCCCCACACTGGCCCGTCAGTTGGCGACACTCGATCGACTGCTCGACGGTCGCCTGATCGTCAACATCATCTCCAGCGAGATGCCCGGTGAGTCGTTGGGCTCTGCGCCCCGGTACACGCGCACGCTCGAGCACATGGGCGCGTTGCGCACCCTGCTCGACGGGCGACGGCTGGAGGCGACGGGGGAGTGGCTGCAGCTCGCCGTCGATCCGCCGCGGGTGACGACGGTGTCGGGGATGTGCCCGCCGCTGTACTTCGGCGGACTGTCGGAGGAGGCCCGTGACGTGGCGGCCCGGGAGGCCGACGTCTACCTGATGTGGCCCGACACCATCGATGCGGTGGCCGCACTGGTCGCCGACATGAGCGCCCGCGCCGCCGGTCACGGTCGCCAGTTGGGTTTCGGGTACCGCGTGCACGTGGTGGTGCGGCCCACCGAGGACGAGGCCCGTGCCGCGGCCTGTCACCTCATCGCCGCCGTGGACGCAGAGGCCGGTGCCGCCATCCGGGCCCGATCGCTCGACAGCACGTCGACCGGGGTTCGGGCCCAGGCCTCGTTGCGCGAGTCCAGCGACGACGACGGCTACGCCGAGCCGAATCTGTGGACCGGCATCGGTCGGGCCCGCAGCGGGTGCGGGGCGGCCATCGTCGGTTCGCCCGAGCAGGTGGCGGCCAAGATCGAGACCTATCGGGAGCTCGGCATCGACACGTTCATCCTGTCGGGCTATCCGCATCTGGACGAGTGTCGAAGGTTCGCCGACACGGTGCTGCCGCTGCTCGAACGCTGAGCGACCTCAGTCCGGACAGGTCCATCTCGCCCGCAGACGGTGGGCCGCCATCTTCGGGCGGCGATCGCGGGTGAACACGCCCTTTCGGTTGCCATCGACCCGCACGATCGACGGTGAGGTGGCGAAGTCGGCGAAGTTCCACACCTGTTCACCGACCACAGCGTCGATGCGGTCGAACGCGGCGTGGTAACGGTCGAGCAGGTCGGCCTGGAACTCCTCACTCCATGGCGCGTCCATGGCGCTGTGCAGGCCGACCATCGTGTCGGCGCCGTACTCGGTGATAATGATCGGCTTGTGATGGCGGTCGGCCCACTGGCGCAGCTCGGCTTCCAGCCGATGTTCGGCGGCATCGAGATCGCCGTGGTCGACGTACCAGCCGTAGTACCGATTGAGCATCACCACATCGGCGAGTTCGGTCAGTCGACACCGATCGGGCGGCGCCAACATCACGTTCACGAAGCCGACGGGTCGCGTCGGGTCGGCCTCCCGGGCGGCAGCGAAGGCCGGGGCGAAGAAAGCCACCGACTCGTCGGTGTGCGACTCGGGCTCGTTGGTGATCGACCACAGCACCACCGACGGATGGTTTCGGTCGCGCTCGATGAGGGCCCGCACCTGGCGCACCAGTTCGTCACGGGCCTCGTCGCCGATGGGTCCCTCGCCGAACGTCGGGGTCATTGGTCCGCCCATGAGCCCGCCGGCCACCCCGATGTTGAGGCCCACGGCCGCCGTCTCGTCGATGACCACGAGGCCGAGTCGGTCGGCGTGGTCGAGAACTTCCTCGGCGTAGGGGTAGTGCGAGGTGCGCAGCGAGTTGGCGCCGATCCAACCGAGGAGGGCGAAGTCGTGGATCATCTCGGCGTCGTCGTGGCCCTTTCCTCGCACCAGATGGTCCTCGTGCATGCCGAAGCCCCGGAAGTGGAAGGGCTCACCGTTGATGAGGAACTCGGTGCCCCGCACCTCGACGGTGCGGATGCCCACCGGCAACGTGTGCACGTCGACGACGTTCCCGATGTCGATCAACTCGACGGTGAGGTGATGGAGATATCCCCGTCCGGGGGCCCACAACTCGGCGTCGGCGACCCGCAGTTCGCTCTCGGCGCCCTCACCGCGGGCCACCACGGTGCCTTCGGCATCCGCCAATGCGAGCCGCACCTCGACACCACCGGTGTGCTCGACCGAGCACCGCACGATGCCGGTGGTGCCGTCGATGTCGGTGGTGACCGACACTCCGTCGAGGCGGGATGGCGGCGTCGAATGGAGCCACACGCTGCGGTGCAGCCCGGCGTAGTTGAAGAAGTCATGGAAGTACCGCTGACGGCGGGTGCCATCGGGGCCGATCTCGGTCATGCCCGGGGGGATCGACGCCCACGACAACTCGTTGTTCACACACACCGTGAGCCGATGGGCCGAGCCGGGTGTGACCAGACCGGTGAGGTCGAACTCGAAGGGCAGGTAGCCGCCCTCGTGCTGGCCGAGCAGTTGCTCGTCGATCCACACCGAGGCCCGATGGGTGGCGGCATCGAAGCGCAGCAGCACGCGCTGTCCCGTCCAGCCGAACGGAACCTGCACCGTCCGCTGGTACCAGACATCACCGACGTGGTCGTGCGCCGTCCGATCGACGAGCACGTCGTTGAAACTGGCCGGCACGGGCACCAGCGCGGGA
>JBJTGD010000146.1:0-3281 GCA_046093735.1 Acidimicrobiia bacterium
CAGCCACACCGCCGCCGCCGTGGCATGCACGGCATCGGTCGACATGAGCAGCCACGCCGGGGTGAAGGCGGTGGCGTGACCCCAGAGGGCGAACGAGATGGTGACGGCGAGACCGCCGTACAGGGCCAGCACCCGGGCCACCACGGCACTGCCGATGTCGGTGGAGAGGTGCACGACGGCCAGTCCCACGAACAGGACCGCCAGCGACAGGCCGAGATCACCGTTCAGCACCTGGCGCAGCACCTCGGTGTCGGTCGATGCTCCGGCGCCGCGACCGGTGAGCAGTGCAGCTTGCGCGATCACCGCACCGATGGCGGCGAAGAACGCGATCACGGTGCCGATGCGCACGAACGGCGTCAACCTCCACCGGTCCTCGGCACCGTCGTGCACGAAGCGCAGGAAGAAGGCGACGCCGGCTGCAGTCAGTGCCGCCAGCAACAGCAGACCCCGCGCCACATCACCGACGACGTCCCACAGGCGGTCGCTGTCGGTGGTGGCCAGTGAACGATCGAGTTCACCGGAACCGACGCCGAACAGGAACGAACCACTCACCGGATGACCGTCGGCCGACAGCACCCGGTAGGTCACCACGTAGGTGCCGTTCGGAAGACCCGGCCGAAGTCCTGTCGAGGCAACGGCACCCTTGGCCGTGGCGGTGGCGTCGTCCACCCGCTCGCCGGCACCGTTGCGCACCACCAGTCCGCCCGCATTGATCGAGACCGATTCGGTGAAGGTGATGCTCACCCGACTCGGTGCCGTGGCCGAGACCGATCCGTCCGCCGGATCGGTGGACACGACACTGGCGTGGGCGGCGGCCGTTCCCGTGCCCAGCGCCAGCACGCCGACGAGGATCATGAGCGGCACGGCGAGCAGGACGATGGCTCGAACCCGTGGTCCTCGGAGTCGGTGCGACATCGGTCCCCGTTCGTCGCTGGGTCGGCAAGACTGTCGGCGTGCGTGATCGTAGGGCTGGAGCGACTGATGGCCCGTGAGGTCGCGGTGGAGGCCACCGATCTCGTGGTGGCCTACGGAACCCACACGGTGCTGTCAACGGCGACGTTCACGGTGCCGACCGGCATGGTCACCTCTCTGGTCGGCCCCAACGGCGCAGGGAAGTCGAGCCTGCTCAACGCCGTCGTCGGTCTGGTGGAGCCGACGACCGGCTCGCTGTCGGTGCTGGGGGACTCACCGACGAAGGTGCGGCGTCGGGTCGCCTACGTGCTGCAGTCGGCCAAGGTCGACGAGCAATTGCCCATCACCGTGCGCGAGACGGTGGCCATGGGTCGGTACGCCGAGCGCGGCGCGTTCGGTCGACTCACCGCTGAGGACCGTCGGGCCGTCGACCACGTCCTCGACCGACTCGACATCGCCGATCTCGCCCGTCGACATCTCCACGAACTCTCCGGTGGACAACGCCAACGGGTCTTCGTCGCCCAAGGTCTCGTGCAGGGCGCCGATCTCCTGCTGCTCGACGAACCCGTGACCGGACTCGATGTGGTCAGTCGAGGCGTGATCCTCGATGTCGTGGCCTCCGAGCGCGCCGCGGGTCGCACGGTGATGATGACCACCCACGATCTGGCCGAGGCGTCCGGAACCGATCACGTGCTGTTGTTGGCCGGGCGGGTGGTGGCGGCCGGCCCGCCCGCCGAGGTCCTCACCACCGACAACCTGGCGGCCGCCTACGGCGGTCGGATCCTGCGCCTATCCGACGGGATGGTGTTGATCGACGACCCGCACCATCACGCGCCGGGTCATGACCATGCGCTGTGCGAGACCGACGACGAGCAGGTCCATCGTCACTGACCTCACCGGGGAGGTCGGTCACTCGATCGAATCGGTTCAGCCGGCCAGAGCCGTGATCACGGCGTCGTGCACGAGTCCGTTGGTGGCCACCGCCGACACGCGCGTCGAGCCGTCGAGCGGGACCGGCGTTCCGTCGGTGGCCGTGAATCGACCGCCCGCTTCACTCATGATCACGGGCATGGGAGCCACGTCCCACAGCGAGACCTCAGGATCGACCATGGCATCGATGGCTCCGCACGCCACCATGGCGTAGCCGTAGCCGTCCCCCCACGTCCGCAGCTGGAAGCCGGCCCGTTTCACCCCGAGCAGCATCGGTTCGGGCCAATTGGTGAAGCCGCTGGACGACATCACGCAGTCGGCGGCCATGGCCCGTCCGCTCACGTGCACCGGCACACCGTCACGGAAGCACCCCAGACCGCGACCGGCGTACACGGTGATGCCGACGGCCGGCAGATTGATCACCCCCACCAACGGACCGTGCTCGTCGAGTACGGCGAGGAGGTTCGAGTACAGCGGGATGCCTCGGGCGAAGGCTTTCGTCCCGTCGATCGGATCGACGATCCACGTCCGGCTGCTCGTGCCGACGTGATCGTCCTCCTCCTCACCCCGGATCGTGTCGTTCGGGTACGCCGCGGCCAGTCGTTCGCGCACCAGTCGCTCGGCGGCACGGTCGGCCTCGGTCACCGGCGTACCGTCGGACTTGGTGTCGATGGCGAGGTCGGCACGGTCGAACCACCGCAGTGTCAGGGTGCCCGCCGCCTGCAGGATGTCCACCGCCTCGTCGAGCAGCGCCGGATCGGCGGGGGGAGCAGGGGTCATGGTGCCATCGTGGCACGCGCCGGTGGCTCGTCCGATCAGGTTCGGGCGCCCCGATCGCGCAGTTGATCCCACCATGCGGCGGCCACCACCGATCCCACGACACCGGCGGCGAGGTCGCCTGGCATCGTGAATTCGATGACGTGCAGCGCACCGTCGATGGTCAATCTCAGGCGCGGCCGACGCAACGAGGGACGCGGCCCCATAGTGATCAGCTCGGGTGGCACGTCGAAGGCCGTGGTCCCCGACAACGGATCGGTCATCGGCCCCTTGCGCGAGCGCGTCTCCGATTCGAAGGTGAACGACAAGCGACCGGCGGCGAACGACAGCACCCCGCGGCGACGGCCGCGCTCACGGTCATCGGGTGCACGGGTGGCGGCCACGTCCACCGGATCCTCGTCGATCGTGGCTCGTTCCAGTCTCCCGGGTGCCAATGCGCCCGCTACGGCCGAGTCACCGCGCACCACCTGCACGGTGTTGCTCACCACCAGGGCACCGATCACCACCAACGGCAGGAGGGTGACCGCCGGTCCGCCGGCCGACAGCCAGAACACGAGGACCAGTGCGAATCCCCACCAGGCGACCAGCACGATGTTGCGCCGCGCTCGCGCCCTCGCCCGGGTGGGGTTGTCGTCGGGAGTTTGCAGCCGCGCCATTCAACC
>JBJTGD010000147.1:0-2642 GCA_046093735.1 Acidimicrobiia bacterium
GGGAAGGATCCACTCGATGGCCTGCAATGACTCGGTGACCGTGCGTCGCCCGATGACCCTCACCCTCCTCGCCGCCGTGCTCACCGTCATCGCACTCGGCGTGGCCGCGTGCGGCAATGAGCAGGACTCGACGCCAGCTCGGCAAGCTGCTGTCGACGCCGGGACTCCCTACATCGACGCCGTGGCCACCGCCATCCGACAGATGGAACTGTCCACCGGCTCCGACTCGAGCGAGGGCGTCCTGTGGGAGGTCACCACGGGTAACACGCTGCCGGGTGCTGGTACCGGCGATCCCGCCTTCCTCGTCCGCACGTCCGACTGCTGGGGACAGACGCAGGGCTGCGACTCCTCCGGCGTGCAGCAACGATTGCTCGACTCGATCCGCCGGATCGTGGCCAGCGGCGAGACGTTGGTCGACGTGTCGAGCCTTTCGGCCATTGCCGACGGCGGCTTTCGCCAGGCCCTCATCGACGGTGCCGCCGAAGGCGCACAGGCTGGCCGCGCTCCCACCATTCGCCTGCTGTGGGGCCGCTCACCCGCCACTCCATTCAGCGACGGCGTGCTCGAACGCCTGCAGGCCGACGTGCAGGCCGCCAACCCGAGGGCCACGGTCGTCGCAGCGCTGATGACCAACACGCCGCTGTTCAACGGCTATTCATGGAACCACTCCAAGATCGTGGCCGCCGACTCGTCGGTCGCGCTGGCCATGGGCATCAACCTGTGGTCCCGCAGCTACCTGCAGTCCGAGAATCCGATCACCGACATCGGCGTGGAGGTGGACGGACCAGCGGCGGCCAACGCCCAGCGCTTCATGGATGTCCTGTGGCGATTCAGTTGTGCGGACGCGGGCTTCAACTTCAGTTACGACATCACGATCGTGCCCAAGGGTGGCGGGCCGGGTGGGTGCCCCGACACTCGTGCACCCGATCCCGGGCCGGCCACGGGACGCACCACGGTGCTGGCGGTCGGTCGGGCCGGCTACATCACCGATGGCCGGACCACGGGCCGTAATGCCGACAGCGTGCGCATCGATTCCGCCGACCGCAAGGACTCAGGCTGCGATCTGCCGCCGCTCCCCAACCCCATGAACGGCGATGCCGTGTGGGACGGCAACAACCCGAGCGACACGGCCCTTCGGGCGCTCGTCGGTGCTGCGCAGCGCAAGGTCGTCATCTCACAACAGAGCCTGATATTCCCGTGCGCCATCAATCCGTCCTACGACGTCCGACTGGTCGATGCGATCGTGCGCAAGGTGGCCGAGGGAGTGTCAGTGACCGTGGTGGAGTCGAACGAGGGAGCCGCCGCCAACCTGTCGGAACAGTACGGGGGCAATCCGAAGGTCACCCGAGACCTGCTGATGAAACGGCTCACCAAGTTGGTCGGCTCCCCTCAGCGGGCCACCGAGTTGGCCTGCGCCAACCTCGTGGTGGCCCCGTTCCGGTTCTCCGATGCGGCTACCTGGCCCAACGGCAAGGCACCAGGACACCATGCCAAGGTGATCGCAGTGGACGACGCCGCCTTCTACGTCGGCTCGCAGAACGCCTACCCGAATCAGCTGCAGGAGTTCGGCTGGATCATCGAGGATCCCGCGGCGATGGCCGACTTCCGCGCCGGCTACCTCGACCCCATGGTGGAGTACTCCACCAAGGCCGCAGTTCCCTGCCGCTGAGTCCGCAGCAGGGGCGAGTTCCTCGCACGCGGTCGCACCGCGATCGGTGGGCGTTGAGGGACTCGAACCCCCGACCCTCTCCTTGTAAGCCGTCCGGCCGGAAACGCTGTGCGAAGAGCGCAGTTTCCTAGCGTTTTCGGCACTCACGAATGAGCGCCGGGGTGAAGTTATCCGAACAAAACACGGGAGAACCGCTCGGTGCTGGCCCACGATCTGGCGCCGGATGCCGACGAGACGCTGCGCCACCTGGTCGATGCGATGACCGGCCGGGCCACGCTGCGACACCTACTCGACGAGATCACCACCGCAGTCAGTTGACCCTGGGTCTAGTGCATGGGATGTCCGTCATGACCTCTGATCTGTCAGACTCAACTTGCATTATGTGGCTACCGCAATCAGAGAAAGAGGTAGGCGATGAGTGTTGATCGGTTCTTGGAGTTGATGGTCGAGGATCCGGAGTTGCGGCAGCGGCTGGTCGATGCCGGGTCGGACGAAGAGCGTGCGGCGATGGTCGCCGAGCTCGGCATTGAGCTTCCGACAAAGGACGAGGTCGAGGCGCGGATCGCTGAATTGCAGGCGATGTCCGACGTCGACGGCGGCGCACTCGGACCGCTCCGTCCCCTGAGCGCGGCCAACTTCCCCTGGCCCGAATGGCAGTGAATTAGCAAACTCGATGTTTGCAGCGGTCGCTGGAGCTTCTATCGATTCATATTGTTGACCACACGCGACAGGTTGATCCTGTTGATCCTGCTGACTGGACGTTGACTGGCTTTCGACTTGTCGCGGATAGGAGTCCGAGGACCCACCGCCGCATCCGGCCCCGAGTACGCCGAGCGCCACCATGATCGCAACCGCCGCCATCCGCTTCATACCGTCAGTTGATGCCAGGACGCGTCGAGGCCGTCCCGCACCATCCAGGACGGGACGGGCCACGCTGCGTCACCTACTCGACGAGATCACCACCGCAGTCAGT
>JBJTGD010000148.1:0-7701 GCA_046093735.1 Acidimicrobiia bacterium
GCGTCGCAGTCGTTCCCCTGAGCCCAAGGCCGAGCCGAGGACCTGCGCCAGCGGCACGAGGTCGAGTGTGCGCAGCGTCACCAGCACCAGGGCCCGGTCGAGCGTGGCGTCGGGCGACAGCGTGATGGGCCGGGTGCCGACGTAGGTGTAGGGGTCGGTGTTGAGACACACCGTGAACCGGGCGTCGTCGACGACCGGCCGTCCGGGCACGGCCACGGTGAACCGAGGTCGGGAGCGGTCGTACCCGCGGACCCAGGTGATGAGCGCGGCCCATCCGAACAGCACATGGTTGGCCCAGCGTTTGAGCGCGCCCCGTCGCTCGACGGCGGCGACGACCGCGGCGTCGAAACCGATGCCGGTGTGAAACAGGAACCATCGACCGTTCACCGAGCCGAGCCCCACCCTGCGGATGGAGCCGGCGGCCAGCGCGTCGAGCAGCGAACCGGTGGCCTCGATCGGATCGTCGGGCAACCCGAGCGTGCGGGCGAACACGTTGGTCGATCCCCCGGGGAGCGCGGCCAACGCGGTCCGCGTGCCGGCCAGACCGTTGGCCGCCTCGTTGAGCGTGCCGTCCCCGCCGAGCACCACCACCACGTCGGCCCCTTCGTCGGCGGCGGTGCGGGCGAGGCGTGTGGCGTGTCCCCGGCGTGCCGTCTCCACCACCGTGACCTCGTGATCGGCCGCCAGCGCCTTGGCGATCACGACCCGTCCCCGAGCGGTGACCGAGGAGGCCGAGGGATTGACGATCAGGTGGAGACGCATGCGACCGATGACCGTACCGGAGTGCCTCGGGCAGTTTGCCGTTCGACCGATTCACGGGCAGGATTTCGGCCATGAACGTTGTCGTCTGTGTCAAGCAGATCCCGGACCCGGCCGATCCGGGTGCGCTGGATCCCTCCACCAAGACCCTCGTCCGCTCGGGCAAGCTCATCCTCGACGAATCCGATTCGTACGGTGTCGAGATGGCGCTGCAGTTGGTCACGGCCGCCGGTGGCGGCGATGTGACCCTGGTGTCCATGGCTCCCAATGCCGAGGTGTCCGGCCTGCGCACCGCGTTGGCCATGGGTGCGGCCAAGGCCATCCTCGTGAGTGACGATGCGCTGGCCGGCAGCGATGCCCTCGGCACGGCCAAGGTCCTGGCCAAGGCCATCGAGCGAGTCGAGGGTGCTGATCTGGTGCTGACCGCCACCGAGTCGTCGGACGGCTACACCGGCACGGTGCCCGAGCAGATCGCCGGTCTGCTCGACCTCCCCTCGGTCACCTTCGCCAAGAAGATCGAGATCGACGGCAGCACTGTGAAGGTGCAGCGTCAGACCGAGGCCGGTTTCGATGATGTCGAATGCCCGTTGCCGGCGGTGGTGTCGGTGACGGCCGGTGTGGTCGAGCCCCGCTACCCGTCGTTCAAGGGGATCATGGCGGCCAAGTCGAAGCCCGTCGTCACGCTCAGCGTGTCGGATCTCGGGCTCGACGCCGGTCAGGTCGGCTGGGCCGGCGCCGGTCAGTCCATCGTGTCCATCACCGAGGCTCCGGCCCGCGAGGCCGGCTAGGTCTTCGAGGACGACGGCACCGCGGCAGAGAAGATCGTCGCCTTCCTCGACGATCTCAAGGTCCTGTAGAGAGGAATCGACATGGCACTTTCCAAGATCTGGGTTCTGGCCGAGGCCCACGACGGCAAGGTCACCACCGCCACACTCGAACTGCTCACCAAGGCCCGTTCGCTGGCCGACACCGTCGAGGCGGTGTACGCCGGCGGTGACGCCGAGGCGATCGCTGCGCAACTCGGCGAGTACGGCGCATCGAAGGTGTACGCCACCGGCGATCTGGGGGGCGCGCTCCCGGGTGTACCGGTCGCCGGTGCCATCGCCGCGCTCGTCACCTCCGGCAACGCCCCCGACGCGATCCTGGCCGCCACGTCGTATGTCGGTCGTGACATCGCCGGGCGGCTGTCGGTCAAGCTCGACCGCACCGTGCTCACCAACAACACCGACCTCGAGGTCGATGGCGACAAGCTCGTCACCACCGAGCCAGTGTTCGGTGGATCCACCGATGTGCGCACCACCTTCACCGCCGGCGGTCCGCACCTCGTGCTGATCCGACCCAAGTCGTTCGCCGCCGAGCCCGCCGGTGGCGGTGCGGCGGCGGTGGAGACGATCGCCGTGCCCGACTCCGGGAGCAGTGCCGGGGCCAAGGTGGTCAACCGTCATGTCGAGGAGCGCGAGGGTCCGTCGCTGGACGAGGCCGCCATCGTGGTCTCGGGAGGGCGTGGTTTGGGCGAGCAGGAGAAGTTCGCCATGATCGAGGACCTGGCCAAGCTGCTCAGCGGCGCACCCGGTGCGTCCCGGGCCATCGTGGACGCCGGCTGGGTGCCCTACAGCTATCAGGTCGGCCAGACCGGCAAGGTCGTGAAGCCGACGGTCTACATCGCCGCCGGCATCTCCGGGGCCACCCAGCACATGGTGGGCATGAAGGGCTCGAAGAACATCATCGCCATCAACAAGGACGCCGAGGCGCCGATCTTCTCGGTCAGCGATCTCGGCATCGTCGGCGACGTGAACAAGGTGCTGCCGGCCGTCATCGAGGCGCTCAAGGCCCGCTGAGCGCGGGTTCGGCGCCTCAGACGAGGGGCCAGGGCCAGCGCCGTCCCGACGGATCGGCCGGCAACACGCCGTTTCGGACCAGTGCCTGCGCTCGGGCCACCACGGCATCGCGCTCGAACGGCCCCAAGAGGTCGGCCAGCGCGGCGGGCAGCGGCTCGTCGGCCAGCCGAGCCAGATCGGTGAGGTCGTCGTCATAGATGGGTTCGTCGGCGAAGTCCCAGATGACGGTGCGCAACTTGAAGTCGGCGTGGAACGACAGCCCGTTGTCGATGCCCCACACGTGGCCGTCGGCATCGACGAGGCAGTGACCGCTCTTCCGATCGGTGTTGTTGGCCACGAAGTCGAAGGCGGCCATCCGTCGGAACTGCCGGTGATGGCGCTCGTCCTCCAGCAACGTGAAGTAGTGCTGGTCGTAGTCGGCCTCGATCAACAACTGCAACGAACCGATCCCGTGCGGCGCGTCCTCGCGGGCGATGGTCATCGGGACGAGGTCCCATCCGAGCGCCACCGAGAGTTCGTAGGCGGCGATCTCACGTCGCCACAGTCCGTCGGGGAAGTCCCACAGCGGACGCTCACCGGCGTGCGGCTTGTAGACCGCCCGCACAGTGAACTCGTCGAGCACGCACTCGACCAGCAGGGTGGCGTTCGAACTCCACGGCATCCGACCGATGACCTCGACCGTGCCGGTGGAGAGGGCCCGGGCGACGTCGTCGTCGGTCAGTTCAGTCTCGGACACGTGTGACCGTCCACGTCGATCGGACGACCGCACAATCGACAGCCCGGACGTCCGGCGTGGACGAGTTCGTTCCCGGCGCGCATGAACGTCGCCACCTGGGCGGGCGTGAGGTGGAATCGGGCGGTGGCGGGCTCCCGCTCCTCGTCCTCGTCGGCCAGCATCTCCTCGGCCACGATGACGAGTCGTTCCTCGTCGCCCTCCCACGCCACACCGAGACCGCCCACCGTCCACACCAGTTCGCGTGGTTCGGCGACGTCCGGTGTGGGCGCCGGATCGAGCGGATCGGTTCCGGGCAGATCGGCCAACACGCTCTCGAAGTACTCGCACAGGGCCGCCACCTGTTGCTTCTCGACCTTGAACGACACCACTCCGTCGTCGGTGTGGGCCTGCAGGAAGAACGTGCGACTCCCGGGCCGGCCCACGGCGCCGGGCAGGATCGCCCGGGCCTCGGTGAAGTCGAAGGAGTCGGTCATGACGAACCTCGCACCCGTGCGGCCTCAGGACACGGCCAGCGAGCCGAGATCACCGGTGGCGTTCACGGTGAGGACCGCCGGTCCCGACGGGGAACGCAGCACGGCCGTGACCGAACACGGTGAGATCACGATCCGCTGGAACAGGTCGAGGTGCGTGCCCAGTGCATGGGCGACGAAGGCCTTGATCGGATCGGCATGGGACACGGCCACGATCGTCTCGCCCGGGTGGGCTGCCACCAGTTCGTCGATGGTCTCCACGATGCGCGTCTGCATCTCCATGAACGATTCGCCGTTCGGGAACCGGAATCCGCTCGGATGACGCTGCACGGTGGTCCATTCGGGCTTCTTCATGAGGTCGGTCAGTCGACGTCCCGTCCAGTCGCCGAAGTCGCACTCCAGCAGACCACGGTCGATGCGCACCTTCTGTCCGGTGGCTGCTGCGATGGGCTTGGCCGTCTCCCGGGTCCGCTCCAGCGGTGAGGCGTAGACGGCGGAGATGCGTCGTCCGGTGGCGACGATGCGACGGGCCGCATCCTCGGCCTGGGCCACGCCCTCGGGAGCCAGGTGCAGGCCCCGGGCCCGGCCGGGCAGGGTCGTCCCGGTGGTGGGGGTGCGGCCGTGGCGCACGAGCAACACGAGTGTCGGACGGACGGTGCGGGAGCGGGCCATGGATCGGCGAGCCTATCGACCGACATCGGCGGTGGAACCGCTCAGCCGCCGATCGTGACCCGTCGCCGATGGAGGAGCGCACAGGGCCACCGGCTACGGTGACCGGGTCCGTTCGTTCTCGGGAAGGTCATCGATGACAGGTCGACGTCTGCGTGTCGGGGTGCTGGTGGCCGTGGTGGCACTCCTCGGGCTGGCCGGATGCGCCGAGGACAACACGCCGGACGCCTACGACACGTTGACCCAGCAGAACTTCCTCGAGCTCTGCACCAACACCTATTTCGAGAACACCGACGACACGTTGTCGCAGACCTCGAACACCATCGCCGCCGGAGTGCAGGCGCTGGACGTCACCAAGTGCCAGTGCCAGTACGACGTGTTCGTCGAGAAGATGCCCATCAACAAGTCGGCGACGCCCCCGCCCGGTTACAGCGGCCCGAACTTCACCGACCTCAACGCCAGCTTGAAGTCCAACCCCACCGAGGCGTGGGCCACTGTGCCGGAGTCGATCAAGACGGCCCTGACCGCCTGTGCCTCCGGATCTTCGGGCACGACGACCACCACGGCGCCGGCCACCACGACGACGACGAACTAGGCCTTCGCCTTCTTCTCGGGCAGACCCACGCGCACGCCCGACTCGGCCCATTGCGGCCACCGGGCCCGGCTCTTCTCGGCCAACTTGTGCAGAAGGGTGATGGCGGCCGGATCCTCGTCACCGGGACGGGCGATGATCGAACCATCGGCGATCATCCGCGAGATCACCTCGCGCCCCAGGTCGGTGCGCACGATGGTCAGCGTCCAGTCGTTGTCCTTACCGATGCCGCCGGTGGAGATGTCGGCGTGCTCGGCGGCGAAATCGGGGCAGTGGGTGCACCCCTCGCGGGTCCAGTCGTGGCACTCCTTGAGGTTCACCTCGTGGTAGCCGCCGTCGCGCGTCCAGATCTGGAAGACGCCCTTGATGTTCATCTTGACGATCTCCGCCTTGGGGATGCGGTACTTCGTCTCGAACAGTTCCTCGAAGATGGCGTCGTCGAACGTCTTCGAGCACAGCAGGCCGATGTTGAACACGATCGGCTTGGAGATCTTGCCGATCTTGCGCGCCCACATGACGGGGGCGATCGAGGACTGACAACTCATGCCCACCATGGCCAGACGCGACAGGCCCCGGTCCTTGGCCTCGTCGAGCGCCAACGTGTTGGCCGAGTAGGTGTAGCGACTGCCGGCACCGGCCAGCACCTCGTCGCGGTTGGTGGCCACGCCCGGGATCGCCTTCCACGTCGTGGCGTCGCCCCCCTCGAGATAGGAGGTCAGAGCGCCGTCGATGTAGTCGTTGTCCAACGCCCAGATCAGGATCGCCGAGACCAGACCGCCGTCCTGGCCCATCCGGTGCACCATGTCGTCCGAGGCACGGGTGAGCAGGATGTCGGAGTAGATGCCCGACATCTCGTCGTCGGCGCGCTCGCGACCGAACAGGTGCTCGTCGGCCTGCGGTTCCCACAGGCGGAAGCGCGGACAGGCCCGGGTGCACGAGGTGCACCCCTTCTCGCCGTGGATGCAGTCGGCGGGACCGAGCTCGTCCTCGAGGTGGAACGGCTTGTAGCCGCCGGCCACATGGTCGTACCCGATCACGTCATGGGGGCAGGACACGACGCAGCCGGCACAGCCGGTGCACAGACCCGAGGTGATGACCTCGTCGAAGAGCTCCTTCCACTGGAAGGTCCACCGCTCGGCCTTGGCCGGTGCAGTCGGTGTGGTCGTCGCCGCGTCGCTCATGACGAGCGAATGTACCCTCCGGTCAGCGGGCACGGACCGGACTGGACCGGCCGTCCCTTCACCGGGAGACTGAGCACATGGATCTGACCTATCCCCCCGAGGCCGAGGCCTACCGGAGTGTCGTGCGCGGGTGGTTGGAGGAGAATCTCCCCGCCGGCTGGTTCGAACCCGGATTCGAACTCTCCGACGAGCAACGGGCCGAGTTCCTGTCCGGCTGGACCGAGAAGCTCTACGGGGGCGGGTGGATCTGTGCGTCGTGGCCGTCCGAGTACGGCGGCAAGGGTCTGTCCACCATGGAAGCGGTCGTCGTGGCCGAGGAGTTCGCTCGGGCCGGCGCGCCGATGCGCGCCGATTTCTTCGGTGACACCCTCGTCGGTCCCACCATCCTGCAATGGGGCACCGAGGAGCAGAAGAAGGAGTTCCTCCCCAAGATCCTGTCGGGCACCATCGCCTGGTGCCAGGGATTCAGCGAGCCCAACGCCGGTTCCGATCTCGCCGCACTGGCCACCAAGGCGGTACGCGATGGCGACGAGTGGGTCATCAACGGACAGAAGATCTGGACGACGCAGGGCTTCGTCGCCGATTACGTGTTCGTGCTGTGTCGCACCGATTCCGAGGCCCCGCTGCACAAGGGGATCTCGTATCTGTTGTGTCCGATGGACCAGCCCGGTGTCGAGGTGCGGCCGATCAAGCAGATCGACGGTTCGGCCGAGTTCGCCGAGGTGTTCTTCACCGATGCGCGTTGTCCGGTCGACAATGTCGTCGGCGGTCTCAACAACGGGTGGGCCGTGGCCATGACCACGCTCGGGTTCGAACGCGGTACGTCGGCCACCACCGGCTACCGGCGGTTCGAGACCGAGTTGAACCATGTGATCGCCACCGCTCGGGCCAACGGGAAGATCGACGAGCCGGAGATCCGCCAACGACTGGCCAAGGCGTGGTCGAAGGTGCAGATCATGCGCATCAACGGTCTGCGCTCGCTCACCGCCGTGGTGCAGGATCGCAAGGACTTTGGTGTCGCCGTGCTGGGGGCCACCAACAAGATCTTCTGGAGCGAGTACCACCAGGAGGTCATGAAGCTGGCCATGGACATCCTGGGTGTCAAGGGTCAGTTGCTCCTCGGTGACCCGGGTGAGGACGAGTCCGTGCCGGGCTACGGCCGCCGACCGGTGAACCCCGCCTACCCGGCCAACGCGCTGCAGTCGTCGTTCTTCTTCAGTCGCTCCGAGACGATCTGGGGTGGCACCTCGCAGATCCAGCGCAACATCGTCGGTGAGCGCGTGCTCGGACTCCCCAAGGAGCCCAAGGCCACCTCCCGCGCCTGAGGGGTGACCGGGCCCCAAGGGGGGCCTCGTCTACCCTGATCCCGCCATGTCCGAATTCCCCCCAGCCTCGGGCGGAGCCGGCGCGCCGTGGAACCAGGGAGCACGGACCCGCCGTCCCGTCCCCGACGGAC
>JBJTGD010000149.1:0-2882 GCA_046093735.1 Acidimicrobiia bacterium
GCCTGCGGGTGGTCTCGGCCGCACCGTCCCGGTGGTTCGGGTCGGGGGCTGGGGCCGCTGCGGGGGCTCGAGCGCCGGGTTCCGCTCCTCGGGACCGGAGGCGTACTCGTCGTACTCCTCCTCGGGACCGAGTCCGAGATAGGTCATCGCCTTGCGCCAGGTCGACATCGGGAACCTCCGAGCGGGGCGCACGTGCCCCGGAATCTCGGAAAGGCTAGCCGGGTGCCGCCCGACGGCCGATTCGACGGCCGATTCGACGGCCGACTCGACGGCCCGTCGGGCGCTCGTCCACCGGCCGGGCCGCCAGGAGGGACCCGCACGGGGAGCTCAGGGGGCGGTCATGGGGAGGTCACGGGGAGGTCATCGGGCGCCGAACAGACCGGTCCCGATCCGGACCATGGTGGCCCCCTCGGCCACCGCCACCTCCAGGTCGCCGGACATCCCGATCGAACGCTCGGGCAGGCCGAACTCCTCGGCCAAGGCCACCAACTGACGGAATCCGGGTCGAGCCGCCTCGGGCGGACCCGGCGGTCCGACGGCCATGAGCCCGCACACGTCGAGTCCCACTGAACGACCGTGCCCCACCAGAGCACCCACCCCTGCAGGTGGTGCACCACCTCGCGCCGGATCGTCGGACAGGTCGACCTGGATCATCACCGCCGCACCCGGCGCACGCCGGGCGATCTCGTCGAGGAGCTCGACGCGATCCACGCTCTGCCAGACATCGACGCGCCCGGCCAGCAGTCGGACCTTGTTCCGCTGCAGTCGACCGATGAAGTGCCACTCGCACATCGCTCGCTCGTCGACCGAGAGTGCCTCGTCCTTGGCCACGAGTTCCTGCGCGTAGTTCTCGCCCAGCACCGTCAGCCCGCAGGCCAACGCCGCACGCGGCGCCGACACATCGAAACCCTTGGTGACCGCCACAACCGCCACGTCACGACCGTCGGCCACCGCCTCGATGCGGGCCCGCACCGCCTCGAGCCGACGCGCCACCTCCGACGCATCGATCGACGCCGTCATGATCCTCCGATCCAGATCGCCAGCGCCTGCCGACCCTCATCGGCCCGGGCCCGGTGGGACCACAACATCGTCGCCTCGCATGCCGTGCACCGGTCATCGGCGGCCACCACCTCAACCGAGAGTCGGTCGAGCACCGTCCGCACCCCGCGGCGGACGTCGAGTCCCGGACGTCCATCACCGGTCGTGGCCACGACCTCGTCGCCGAGCAGTGCGGCGAGACGTCGGCGGTCCTCGACACCGAACTCGTAGCACTCGGGACCGATCGAGGGCCCGACCACCGCGTGCACCCGGGACCCGGAACCACTTCGCACCGCGCCGACCGCCGCATCGAGCACGCCGGCCTCCAGTCCTCGCCAACCACAGTGCACGGCGGCCACGACGCCGTCATCGGTCCACAGACCGATCGCCACACAGTCCGCCGTGCGGATCTCGAGGACGATGTCGTCGCGGGTGGTGCACAGCACATCGGCGACGCGTTCGGTCCGAGCTGCGTCGGCGTCATGTTCGACGATCGACACCTGTGCGCCGTGCACCTGTCGGGCTCCGACCCACGGACGATCGACCAGGCGCGTCCGGATCGAGTTGGCCGTTGGCTCCGGCGGACGGGGGGAGAAGTCGCCGTCGGCGCGATCGGTCCACCCCACGGTGACCGTGCGCCCGTCGGTCAGTCGTCCGACGAACGAGCGCACGGGGACGACGTCACTGGAGGAAGGACGGAACCTCGAAGCCGCCGTCGTCGATCTCGTCGTCGGTGGCGAACACATCGCGGGTCAGCGGTCGTTCGGACGCCCGGGACGGACGACGAGCCTCGCCGTCCCAACGGTCGAATCCGGCGGCGATGACGGTGACCCGCACCTCGTCACCCATCTCGTCGTCGATGACGGTGCCGAAGATGATGTTGGCGTCTTCGTGGGCAACATCGTGGATGACGCTGGCCGCTTCGTTGACCTCGAACAGTCCGAGATCGCTGCCACCGGCGATGGTGAGCAGGATGCCACGGGCGCCCTCGATGGACGCTTCCAGCAGCGGCGAGGAGATGGCGGCCTTGGCCGCCGCCAGCGCCCGGTTCTCACCCGATCCGTAGCCGATGCCCATGAGTGCCGAACCGGCATCGCTCATGATCATCTTCACATCGGCGAAGTCGGTGTTGATGAGACCCGGTGTGGTGATGAGGTCGGTGATGCCCTGCACACCCTGCAGCAGCACCTCGTCGGCCATCTTGAAGGCGTTGAGCACCGAGGTCTTGTCGTTCGACACCGTGAGCAGTCGGTCATTGGGGATGACGATGAGCGTGTCGACCTTCTCCTTCAGGTTCTTGATGCCGCTCTCGGCCTGCAGGCCGCGACGCTTGCCCTCGAAGGCGAACGGTCGGGTGACGACGCCGATGGTCAGCGCACCCATCCCCTTGGAGATCTCGGCGATGACCGGTGCCGCACCGGTGCCGGTACCGCCGCCCTTACCGGCGGTGATGAAGACCATGTCGGCGCCCTTGAGAGCAGCCTGGATCTCCTCCACATGGGCCTGCGCTGCGGCCTTCCCGATCTCGGGATCGCTGCCGGCCCCGAGTCCTCGGGTCAGCTCCCGGCCGATGTCGAGCTTCACGTCGGCATCGCTCATGAGCAGGGCCTGCGCATCGGTGTTCACGGCGATGAACTCCACGCCCTTCAACCCGGCGTCGATCATGCGGTTCACGGCGTTGCAGCCGCCACCGCCGATCCCGACCACCTTGATCACGGCGAGGTAGTTCTGCGGATTGCTGGCCATCTCGAGCCTCCTCACAGGTGGCCGACCGACCTCCGGCGGACCCTGTCGGCCCACGCCCCGACGGATCCGACCGTCCCGGCCACGGTGCTCACCGTGGA
>JBJTGD010000150.1:0-10628 GCA_046093735.1 Acidimicrobiia bacterium
GCTTGGCCACCTTGGCCAGGCCCTTCTCGCGCAGCCACTGCTTGGCCGCTTCGAAGTCGCCGTCGTTCTCGGTGAGCGCCTTCTTGGCGTCCATCATCCCGGCGCCGGTGATCTGACGCAGGTTCTGCACGTCCTTCGCAGTGAACTCCGCCATCTCAGGCCTCCTCGGTGACGGTTGCGTCGGCGGCCGTGGTCTGCTCGGCGGCGATGCGGGCCTCGCGGGCAGCGGCGGCCTCGGCGGCCTGACGACGGGCCTCGGACTGGGCCTCCTCGTGGGCGGCCTGCTCCTCGGCGGAGCGCTCCACCGGCGTCACGACCTCGGGCGACGCCGTGCCGCGGGTGCGCGATGCGATGAAGCGGCCCTCCTGCACGGCGTCACTGATGACGCGGGCCATGAGGTTGGCCGAGCGGATGGCGTCGTCATTGCCCGGGATGACGTAGGTGATGATGTCCGGGTCACAGTTGGTGTCGACCACGGCGACGATGGGGAGACCCAGCTTGTTGGCCTCGGTCACCGCGATGTCCTCGGTCTTGGTGTCGAACACGAAGATCGCGTTGGGGAGTCGCTCCATGTTGCGGATGCCACCGAGGTTGCGCTCGAGCTTCTCCAGCTCGCGGCTGATGAGGAGCGCTTCCTTCTTGGGCATGGCCTCGAACTCACCGGAGTCGCGCATGCGCTGGTACTCCTTCATCTTGGCCACGCGCTTGGAGATCGTCTGGAAGTTGGTGAGCATCCCGCCCAGCCAGCGCTCGTTCACGTAGGGCATGCCGCACCGTTCGGCATAGCTCTGCACCGGATCCTGAGCCTGCTTCTTGGTGCCCACGAACAGGATCGAGCCACCACCGGCGACGAGATCACGCACGAACGAGTACGCGGTACCGACGCGGTCGAGGGTCTGCTCGAGGTCGATGATGTAGATGCCGTTGCGCTCTCCGTGGATGAATCGCTTCATCTTCGGGTTCCAGCGGCGGGTCTGATGACCGAAGTGCACGCCGGCGTCGAGCAACTGACGCATGGTGACGACTGGGGACATGGGGTTCCTTCCCATCGGTTCGGCTGGGGATCCGGGACCAGCCGGCATCGCGTTGCGACGACCGTGGGAGGCTGGTTCCGGCGTGAGATGGAGGTCGACCCGACCTCCGGGAGGGCGTCCGACACGCGCCGGACCGCCGCAGAGTGTACGGGAGCCCCCCGAGGCGCGGCCAACCCACCTCATCCGGTCGGCGGCAGCGGCGCCCCCACGGCGGTGGCCAGCGCAGCGATGCCGAGGGTCGCCTCGCTCCATCGGATGGTCTCGGCCATGACCGCCGAGGTCATCACCGCCGCCAGTGACCGGCAGGTGGAACCGCGTCCGGCCACGGCCAGGCCGATCTCCCGGGTGGTGGTCGGTGACGAGGCCAACGACGCGTGGGGACCGGTGCCCACGGTGGTGGGCACCAGCACGACGGCATCGGCCCCGGGGTCGAGCGCAGCGGTGCCCGGGACGACGAGATCCCCCGACGCTCCGATGGTGACGTAGAGCAGTCGATCGGGCACGGCCCGGGCGTGGAGTTCGGACATGACCGACGACGTCTCGGCCAGATCGCCGATGGCGGGCCGACGATCGTCGAGTCCATCGGCCACGGCCCGCAAGTGGGTCAACGTGACGCGACCCCCGGGTGTGCGATCCAGCACCTCGACGGCCGTGGCCAGCGGCGCCCCCTGATGGGGCGAGGCCACCGTCACCAACGACTCGACCTCGGCCGGAAGTCGCTCCTCGTCACCGGCGCGGGCCACCGCCAGCCGCGCCACCACTCCGCCCTGCGAGTGGGCGATGACGTCGATGGGCACGCCGGGCGCAGTGGCCGCCACCTGCTGCAGCAGCACCCCGAGTCGGTCGGCCGACTCCGACACCGACTGTTGACTGTCGTCACCGTCGAAGGCGCGCTCGGCGATGGCCACGAAGGGATCGTGGCCCACCGCCTCGGGGCGCGGCGCCCGTCCTCCGGCGTAGGAGAAGGGCACGACGTCGGCCGGCGCGTAGCCGAGGGTGCCGGTGTCGATCTCCAGCGCCGTGTTCCCGCCACTGTTGGTGCCCAATCCGCTGACGAGCACCACGATCCGACGACCCTCTGGCCCGGGCACGGGCTCCGTCGTGTTGGTGCACTCGGTCGTCGCCCACGCCCGCACCACATCTGCGATGCGCCCGGCATGGGTCGCGGGATGCGACTCCACCCACAGGTGCCGCAGCATCGCGTTGGCATCGACGGCCGTCGTCCCCAGCGCCGAGAGGGCCGCCACCCCGCCGCCGGCGATCGCCGCCAGCAGCGAGCGACGTTCGGCGGCCAGCGCAGGAAGACCGTCGTCGGTGCCGGGCACCAGTCGGGCGCGGGGTCGGATGGTGCCGGCCAGCACCGCCTCGGGATCGAGGTAGCCGTCGTCCGGCGTGCGCACCCCGAAGTGGAACGGTCCGCCGGCCACGGCCACCACCTGACCGACTCGGACGCGCTCGGTGACGACCACGGCGACCGAGGCGACGAACGAGTACGACGTGCGCAGTCCGTCGTCGTGAGCGACGGTGACATGGAGTGCTCCGCCCACCGCGCCGGCGAACACGACTCGACCGTCGGCCGCCGCAGTGATCTCCGCACCGGGCGCAGTGCCGAAGTCGATGCCACGGTTGCCCGGCATCCACGGCTCGGGCGGTGGGCGGAACCGGTCGACGATCGGCGCATCGGTCGGAGCCCGATAGGGCACGTCGGCAGCGGCCGACGTCGGCGCGAGAGGTAGCGCCACCGACAGGACCGTCGACACGAACAGGGTGATGGCGACGCGTCGCACCACGACGGCCTCCCGGGAACGATCGGTTCACGGGGGAAGTGCTGCGATGTCAGGCGCGGGGGTGGGTGCGCTCGACCACGGCGCGCAGACGTTCCTTGCTCACATGCGTGTAGTGCTGGGTGGTCGACAGGTCGGCGTGACCGAGCAGCTCCTGCACGGAACGCAGATCGGCACCGCCATCGAGCAGGTGCGTGGCGAACGTATGGCGCAGCGCGTGGGGATGGGTCGGTGACGGGGCCCGGCGATCGAGGAGGCGTCGGACGTCGCGCGGCCCGAGCCGGTTGCCCTTGCGATTGAGGAACACGGCGTCAGCCGGGGAGTCGGCCGTGGCCAGGACCCGACGACCGTGGCCCAGCCACTGACCGAGGGCATCGACGGCGGGTGCGCTGAGCGGCACGACGCGCTGCTTCGAGCCCTTGCCCCACACCGTCACCCGACGACGTTCGAGCTCGATGTCCCGGGGACGCAACCCGCACACCTCCGAGACGCGCAGACCGCTGCCGTAGAGCAACTCGAGCACGGCGTCATCACGTGACCGGATGGCGGGCGGATCGTCGGCGCATGTTCCGGGCGGCGCGTCGAGGACCTGCGTCAACTCGTCGTCACGCAGCACGCGCGGCAGACGTCCGGTGGAACCGGGCGCACTGAGTCCGGCCGACGGATCGGCGTCGATGCGACCGCTGCGGGTGGCCCATGCGAAGTACCGACGCAGTGCCGACGCCTTGCGGGCGATCGTGCGTCGGGCGAGGCCACGTGTGGTGAGCGAACCGATGTAACGACGGAGCATCGTGCGATCCACCGAGATCGGCGTCGACACCTCCATGCGCGCCACCCAGTCGACGAAGGCGTCGAGATCGGCACCGTAGGCCCGCACCGTCGCCTCCGACACCGACGTCAACGAGGCCCGGAACTCGTCGAGGGCCCATGCATCGTCATCGCGATCGATCGCGCCGCGCGCCGCTGCAGTGGCCACGATGCCGAGGCTACCGGTCGACCATCGGCGGACGAGGTTCTCGGCGGCGAGCACGGTCATCGCGCCATCCGCTCGACCCAACCGGCGCGCTGCACGATCCATCCGTCGACATCGAGCGCGTCGAGCGCGAGCGCCACCGCACCGAGCGACAGACCGGTGTCGACGACGATGTCCTCCACGGGCACGGCGTGCCACGGCAACGACTGCAGCACGCGCGCCGCATCGCCCTGGGGCGACGGCCGACGCTCGGCTTCGGCCCGAACGGACGTTTCGCTCATCCCCAACGCCACCAGTACATCGGTGGCATCCCGGGCCGGCGGACATCCGTCGTGCAGCAACTGGTTGGTGCCCGCCGAGCTGGGCGCCGTCACCGGTCCGGGAACGGCGAAGACCGTCCGTCCGCGTCGGGCCGCCTCGACGGCCGTGCCCAACGCGCCACCGGTGAACTGCGACTCCACGACCACGACCACATCGGACAGGGCGGCGATGATGCGGTTGCGGGCCGGGAACTGCCAGGCCGCCGCGGGAACGCCCAACGGATACTCGGCGAGCACCGCGCCCCGCTCGGCCACCTGCGACCACAGGGCGCGATTGGCCCGCGGATAGACGCGATCGAGGCCACTGCCCACCACGGCCACGGGTGAGGCGCCCTCGGCCTCCAGCACCCCGGAATGCGCAGCGCCATCGATCCCGAGGGCGAGGCCCGACACCACGACCACGCCGGCCCGGGCCAGATCAGCACCGAGTGCGCGGGCCACATCGATGCCGTACCGGGAAGCACGCCGCGTCCCCACGATGGCCACCCGCGGACCGGTCAGGGCATCCGGATCGCCGCGTACGAACACGATGGGGGGCGGATCGTCGTCATCGACCAGCGCCGCCGGGTAGTCGGCCCTGCCGTGCACGAGCACGGTGAGACCGGCATCCACATGGGCCTGCCAACGCGCCTCGGCATCGATCGTGCTCGCCGCCTCCCGCCAACGGGTGCGGATCGACTCGGCACCCGACGACGGAGGGTGCACGATGCATCGAGTGGCGACTCGACCGAGCCGGACATCGGTCCAAACCCGCTCCCAGTCCGCCGGGGTGTCGACACTGCCGAGCAGGGCCCGCAGTCGCGCCGGCCCAACCGCCGGAAGGTGAGCCAGGGCGACGGCCCAGCACTCGGGGGGCGGGCTCATGCCCCACCGGCGGGCACGAGGAAGCCCGGCTCCGTGCGCAGGTGCAGGGCACTGGCCACGTGTTCGGTCGACAACGGTCCATCGTGACCGGCGAGGTCGGCGATGGTGAGCGCCACGCGCCACACCCGACGCATCCCGCGGGCACTGAGCCGGCCGGTGGTGAGCGTCCGTTCCATGAGCGCAGCGGCGTCGGTGTCGAGGGGCGCGCACTGCTCCATCTCGGAACCGGACAACTGCGAGTTGCACACCACACCGCGCTCGACGGCTCGCGTGCGCGCGTCTCGGACGCGAGCCGCCACCGACGCGCTGTCCTCGGCCGGTGGGCCGCTCACGAGGTCGCGCGCACCCGGTCGATGCACATCGAGCCGCAGGTCGAATCGATCGAGGAGCGGTCCCGACACGCGGCGTCGATAGCGCTCGAGCGACCGATCGGTGCAGCGACAAGCGGCGGGCACCACGCCCTCGCCGCACGGACACGGATTCATGGCCGCCACCAACAGGAACCGGGCCGGCAACTCGACACGGGTCTCGGCCCGGGCCAGTCGCACCACTCCCTCCTCCAGTGGTTGACGCAACGAATCGACCACCACCGTGGAGAACTCACCGAGTTCGTCGAGGAACAACACCCCACCGTGGGCGAGCGAGATCTCGCCGGGACGAACGCGCACGGAACCCCCGCCGATCACCGCCACCGCGCTGGCGCCGTGATGGGGCACGCGCAATGGCGGTCGTCGCACCAGCCCGACGACGCGCTCCCCCGCCGCCGAATGCACCTTGGTGACCTCGAGCGCGGTGGCGTCGTCGAGGTCGGGCAACAGCCCCGGCAGCCGCTCGGCCAGCATCGTCTTGCCCGAACCCGGCGGGCCGACCATGAGCAGGTGATGTCCGCCGGCGGCGGCGATCTCGAGGGCCTGCCGTGCCACCGGATGGCCGCGGACATCGGCCAGATCGGGAGGACTGGCGACGGCGGTCGCCACTGACCCGTCCGGCGGTCGGGGCCACGGCGCCTCGGCGGTGAGGGCGTCGACCAGGGCGCGCAGGTCGCCGGCGGAACGCACCCGGCGACGATCGATCAGTTCGGCCTCGGGGTGGGACCCGGGCGCCACCACCACCTCCGGGGTGGCGCACGCATCCACCAACGACAGCGCACCGGGCACGTGACGCAGGGAGCCGTCGAGGCCGAGCTCGGCGACGAAGCCCCGGCCGGCCACCGTCTCACCCGACAGTTGCTCGCTGGCCACCAACACCCCGACGGCGATGGCCAGATCCAACGACGACCCGACCTTGCGGATCGACGAGGGCGCCAGGTTCACCGTCGTGCGCCGATCGGGCCACGAGAAGCCCGAGGTGAGCAACGCCGCGCGCACCCGATCACGCGATTCACGACACGATGTGTCGGGCAGTCCGACGATGGTGAACCCCGGCAGTCCGTTGCCAACGTGCACCTCAACGGTGACGGCCGCGCCGTCGATGCCGCTGAGCGTGGCCGACGCGATGGTGGCGAGCATCGCCCCTCCTGCGGTTCGAGGACACAGGGGCGAGCGGTCGCCGAGGGAGCCGACGCTACGGGGACCACCTCACGGCGTCACGGGCCACACGGCCCGACGCTGCTCAGAGAACTTCGCGCGTGTAGCGGGTGACCGCCTCGATCTGCTCGGCCGACAGCTTCTGGGAGAAGCCGGGCATGGCGCCCTTGCCGTTGGCGATGAGCGCGATCTGGGCGGCGATGTCTGGGTAGTCGGTGGTCACGACACCCGAGAGCTTCTTGCCGTACCCACCCTGACCATTGGCGCCATGGCACCCGGCACAGTTCGACGAGTACACCTTCTGTCCCTCCACCAGCACCGGATCATCGGCCGGCGCCGCCGGGGACGAGCCGGAGGTGCAGGCCACCGCCGTGACCGAACCGACGAGCACGGCGAGTCCGAGCAACAGCACGCGGGGGGAGCGCATGGAGCCGAACGCTACCAGTGACCGTTCGCGCCCGGTCCGCGGCGATACTGGGAACGTGGGATTCGATCCGCACCGCGCCCGTCGCCGTACCCCGTTCGATTACGCGATGGTCGCGCTCGCGCTCGCCGTCTGTGCCGGGCTGGTCGTGTGGGCCCTGGTCGGATGATGACGACCGAGTTCGACCCGATGGGACTCGAGGTGGAGGTGCGCCGGGTGCAGCCCTACGAGGCGCGCAAGGCCTACGTGTGTCCAGGATGCAACCGGGACATCCCGGCGGGCACCGGTCACATGGTGGCGGTGCCGCACGAGGCTCCGGACCTGCGGCGCCACTGGCACCACGGCTGCTGGACCAACCGCGATCGCCGCCGACCGGGACGGGGCTGACCATGGAGATCGTGCTCATCCGCCACGCCCAACCCGAATGGCTGATCGACGGCACCGGCGTCGACGATCCGGTGCTCACCGCGCTCGGTCACGAACAGGCCACCCGTCTGCCGGCGTGGTTCACGTCGCGACCGATCGATCATCTCTTCGTCTCGCCCCTGGTGCGAGCCCGACAGACGGTGCAGCCGATCGTCGATGCCTGGGGGATCGAACCCGAAGTCCTCGACTGGTCGGCCGAGATCTCGGCGCCGGTGTGGCAGGGCACGCCATCGGAGGTGATCGAACGCGCCTTCGCCGAACAGCGACAGCGTCCGGTGGAGGAGCAGTGGGAGGCCATCCCCGGTGGCGAGTCGTTCCGCGACTTCCATCAACGGATCATCGGTGGCCTCACCGACCTGCTGGCCCGCTTCGACTGCATCCGCACACAGGGGTTCCCGCCACTGTGGCAGGTTCCGTTCGACGGACCTCGCATCGTGCTCGTCGCCCATTCCGGCACCAACGCCGTGATCCTCGGACACCTGCTGGGCATCGATCCAGTGCCGTGGGAATGGGAACGTTTCGTCGCCTTCCACGCGTCGATCAGCGTGGTGCGGCCGATGCACATCGCCCGGTCGGCGTCGCTCAGCCTGTTCCGGTTCTCCGACATCGCGCACCTCCCCGAGGAGATGCACACGCGCTGAGCGGTGCCCTCAGGCGCGCCGCTGGGCGCGGTAGCGACGGATGAGCGCCGCGGTCGACGAGTCATGGGCCAGATCGGGCTCGGTCGCGTCCGTGAGTTCCGGGATGATCGCCTGGGCCAGTTCCTTGCCCAGTTCCACCCCCCACTGGTCGAAGCTGTCGATGCCCCAGATCGCACCCTGCGTGAACGTCTTGTGCTCATAGAGCGCGATCACTTGACCGAGGACGCGCGGCGACAGCTCGGGCAGGAGGATCGACGTGGTGGGGTGGTTGCCGGCGAACGTGCGAGCCGCCACCTGCGCCTCGGGCACGCCGGCGGCGCGCACCTCCTCGGCCGTGCGCCCGAAGGCCAGGGCCTCGGGTTGGGCGAAGAAGTTGGCCATGAACACGTCCTGATGGGTGTCGATGTCGTGGGCCGGTCGCGACAGTCCGATGAAATCGGCGGGGATCAGCTTCGTGCCCTGGTGGATCAGTTGGTAGTAGGCGTGCTGACCATTGGTACCGGGCTGTCCCCACACGATCTCGCCGGTCTGGGTGCCCACCACGCGACCGAGGCGATCGACCGACTTGCCGTTCGACTCCATCGCCAACTGCTGGAGATAGGGCGTGAGGTGCGACAGGTAGTGGCTGTAGGGCAGCACGGCCAGCGTCTCGGCCCGGAAGAAGTTGTTGTACCAGACACCGATCATCCCGAGGATCACCGGGAGGTTGCGTTCCAGCGGTGCGGTGAGGAAGTGCTCGTCGACGAGACGGAACCCTTCGAGCATCTGGCGGAACGCTGCGGGGCCGATGGCGATCATCAATGACAGTCCGATGGCCGAGTCGTACGAGTAGCGACCTCCGACCCAGTCCCAGAACTCGAACATGTTGGCGGTGTCGATGCCGAAGTCCGCCACCTCGGCGGCATTGGTGGACACGGCGACGAAGTGTCGGGCCACATCGACGTCGTCGCCCAACGCGTCACGCACCCAGCGGCGCGCCGTGCGGGCGTTGGTCATCGTCTCGAGTGTGGTGAACGTCTTCGAGGCCACGATGAACATGGTCTCGGCCGGAGCGAGGTCGTGGGTCAACTCCCAGAACTCGTTCCCGTCGACGTTCGAGCAGAAGCGGACGTCGAGATGGGGCGCGCAGTACGGCAGCAGCGCCTCGTGGGCCATGCGGGGCCCGAGGTCCGAGCCGCCGATCCCGATGTTCACCACCGCCCGGATGGGCCGACCGGTGTGACCGGTCCACTCCCCCGAGCGGATGCGATCGGCGAAGGCCGACATCCGGTCGAGCACCGCGTGCACATCGGGCACGACGTCGTGACCGTCGACCGACATCGACACGGTGCGGGGGGCGCGCAGTGCGACATGCAGCACGGCGCGATCCTCGGTGACGTTGATGTGCTCGCCGGCGAACATGGCATCGCGCAGTCCCTCGACGTCGGCGCGACGAGCAAGAGCGAGCAACTTCGTCATCGTCTCGTCGGTGAGTCGGTGCTTGGCCCAGTCGACGTAGAGGTCACCGACGGTCAGGTTCATGCGATCGCCACGCGTGGGGTCCGCTGCGAACAGTCCGCGCAGGTGCACGTCGGCGATGTGGGCCTGATGGGAGGCGAGGTCCATCCACTCCGAGGTCTGGTGGATGGGTTGGGGCACGGCGTTCATCGGAGCTCCGATCAGGTGGGAGTGACGGCGAAACGGGCGGTGAACCGCTCGCCCGGCACCACCATCGGTGTGGTGCCCCGGGCGAGGGCATCGGTGGGCACGGTCATCGGTTCGAGGGCGATCGAGTCGGAATCGGGCGGTGTGTACACCTGGGCACAGCGGTAGTGGTGATCGAGCGTGACCGACAGCCGACGCCGACCGCCCGACAGCCCGAGACGACGATCGCGCCCCAGGCGGTAGCCATCATCGAACCCGCGATCGGGCCGCAGCGACGCGGCCGGCTCGACCACCTCCTCGCCGGTGGGCAGCCGCCGATCGTCGAGCACCAGTCGTCGACGATCGGGCAACTCGAGACGGAGGCGCTCACGGGCCACTCCGGGCAGGACGAAGTAGGGATGCCATCCGAACGCCACCGGCACGGCCCGGCGCCCGGAGGCCGTCATCGTCGTGGCCACCTCCAGACGACCGGGCGACAGCGCGAAGGTGACGCGCAGTTCATGCGGGAACGGGAACGACTCCATCACCGCCGGCGCGGCAGCGGCATCGAAACGGAATGAGGCAGTGACGGTGGATGCAGCGCGCACTGCGACCAGTTCCCAGCCGGCCCGGCCGATCATCGTGCCGTGGAGGGCGAGCCCGTTGGCATCGCGATGCAGTTCGAGCCGGGTGCGAATCCTCCGCCGCCCCAGATCGGTCGCAGCCCGAGACGCCAGACCCGTGAGCCGTGGAAACGCCACGCGGGCGACGAGCGGCACGGCCGCGACGGCGCCGCCGATCGCGGTCAGCAGTCCCCCGCGGAGCAGCGTTCGACTGCCGCTCTCCGCCCCGCCCCGCAGCCGGGCGAGAAACCGCCGCACCGCCTGCCGCCGCCGGTTCAACGCGGCCACCTCCCGCTCGGGCACCTCGGTGACGGTGTGCAGGGGTCGGACGACGATCGGACAGAGCGGGATCGTGTGCCAGTCGTCGATGCCGCGGTAGTACATCGGCAC
>JBJTGD010000151.1:0-2177 GCA_046093735.1 Acidimicrobiia bacterium
GCTTGGCCACCTTGGCCAGGCCCTTCTCGCGCAGCCACTGCTTGGCCGCTTCGAAGTCGCCGTCGTTCTCGGCGATCGCGAGAACGCCCAGGGCTCGGTGTGCGCCGTGGTCGACGGTCAGGTCGGTGCGATCGTGCAACTGAAGTCGGAGACCGACTTCTCGGCCAAGGCCGACGACTTCACCTCGCTGGTGGAGGCCATGGCCGATCTCGTCGTGGCCAAGGGCCCCGACGCCCTTTCGGAACTGTCCGATGAACTCGACGCGCTCAAGATCTCCAAGAAGGAGAACATCGAGCTCGGCACGGTCGTGCGCTTCGACGCCCCGGCCGGCAACGTCCTCGACTCGTACCTGCACATCCAGGACGGACGCGGCGTGAATGCCGTACTGGTCGAACTGCAGGGCGGCTCGAAGGAGATCGCCCACGACATCGCCGTGCACATCGCCTTCGCCAAGCCCGCCTACCTCAGTCGGGACGAGGTGCCTGCGGCCGATGTGGAACGCGAGACCCAGGCGCTGCTCGACATCACCAAGGCCGAGGGCAAGCCCGAACAGGCATGGCCGAAGATCGTCGAGGGTCGTCTGAACGGCTGGTACAAGGAGCAGGTGCTGCTCGAGCAGAACTTCGTGCGCGATGAGAAGAAGTCGATTCCCGATCTGCTGGGCGGTGCCACGCTCGTGCGCTACGCCCAGGTCTCCATCGGGGCCTGATGGCGAAGGCGACCGCCCGCTGGTCGCGGGTCCTGCTCAAGGTGTCGGGCGAAGCCTTCGCCGGCGACGCCGGGTACGGCATCGACGGCACCGTGGTGCAGCGGATCGCCAACGACATCGCGTCGGTCCGGGCCGATCACGACATCGAGATGGCCATCGTCGTCGGCGGCGGCAACATCTGGCGGGGGATGAGCGGTGCCGGAGCCGGCATGGATCGGGCCCAGGCCGACTACATGGGCATGTTGGCCACCGTCATCAACGCGCTGGCACTCCAGGACACCCTCGAGCAGTTGGGTCAACCCACCCGCGTGCAGTCGGCCATCCAGATGGCGCAGGTGGCCGAGCCCTACATCCGACGGCGCGCCGTGCGACACCTCGAGAAGGGTCGCGTGGTCATCTTCGCCGGAGGAACCGGGAACCCGTTCTTCACCACCGACACCACGGCGGCGTTGCGGGCCGTCGAGATCGAGGCCGGTGTGCTCCTCAAGGGCACCCATTCGGGCACCGACGGCATCTACACCGCCGATCCCCGGCGTGATCCCGCCGCCACCAAGCTCGACGAGGTGTCCTACCTCGATGTGCTCAATCAGGGTCTCAAGGCCATGGATTCCACGGCCATCACGTTGTGCATGGACAATGCCCTCCCGATCGTGATGTTCGACCTGACCGGTGAGGGGAACCTCCGCGCCCTGCTCGAGGGCGGCACGGTCGGTACCCTCGTACGGTGAGCGGGCCCCCGTCCACCCGATGCTGGAGACGACGATGACGAGCGAGATGGCCGATCTCATCCTCGAGGACGCCACCGAACGCATGAAGAAGGCCGTCGCCCACGCCCGCGGCGACTTCGCGTCGATCCGCACCGGCCGGGCCGCACCGGCCCTCGTCGAGAAGATCTCCGTCGACTACTACGGCTCGGAGGTCCCCCTCCAGCAGATCGCCGGGTTCAACGTCCCCGAAGCACGACAGTTGCTCATCACCCCGTATGACAAGGGGGCGATCGGGGCCATCGAGAAGGCCTTGCAGCAGTCCGATCTGGGACTCAATCCGTCGAACGACGGCGTGTCGATCCGTCTGACCTTCCCGCCACTCACCCAGGAGCGGCGCAAGGAACTGGTCAAGGTCGTGAAGCAGATGGCCGAGGAGGGCAAGATCGCCCTGCGGAACCATCGTCGTCATGGTCGGCAGGAACTGGAAGCGCTGGCCAAGGACGGCGATCTGTCCAAGGACGAACTCGAGCGGGCCGAGAAGGAACTGGACCGCATCATCCACGGTCACGAGGCGGAGATCTCCGAATCACTGGCGGCCCAGGAACGCGAGTTGCTGGAGGACTGATGGCCGACGACACCGACGAGAGGTTCCGGCCCGATGACGACGATCCGTTCCGGATCGTCACCGCCGAGGACCTCGCCGGCGGACGGGAGTCCACCCTGCCCCCGCCCCCGGTCATCGATCTCGGTCCGCCCTCGGG
>JBJTGD010000152.1:0-5289 GCA_046093735.1 Acidimicrobiia bacterium
CGCCCCCGAGCTCAAACTCCTGGAAGACCCGTGCTCGGCACTCGCCCCGATCGCCACCGCCCGCAACGAGGATCACATGCAGGAAATGAAGGTGGACTCCACCCTCCTCATCGTCACCCACCACATGCAGCAGGCGGCGAGAGTCAGTGATCGCACCGCCTTCTTCACCACCGAGGTGAACACCGAGAGCGACACCCGTACCGGTGTACTCGTCGAATACGACAAGACCGACAAGATGTTCTCGGCTCCGTCCGATGAACGCACCGAGAACTACATCACGGGTCGCTTCGGCTGACGGCCGACCCTGCGTGCCCAGCGAGGAACTTCGTAGACATCCGGCGGTCAAGCGACAGGAGACCACATGCCCGAACAGCGCAAGTCCTTCCATCAGGAGCTCGACGAGATCCGTGACGACCTCGTGCGTCTCGGCGCCCTCGTGGGTGAGGTCATCCCTCGGGGGACCCAGATCCTGTTGGCCAACGACATGTCCGGTGCCCAGCGACTGATCGAGGACGACGACATCCTCGACGAGTTGTCGCTGCGGATCGAGGAGAAGTGCTATCACGTCCTCGCCCTGCAGCAACCCATGGCGTCGGATCTCCGATCCATCGTGACCGCCATGTGGATGACCAGTGAGCTCGAGCGGTCGGGTGATCTCATGGTGAACGTGGCCAAGGGCGCCCGACGCATCTACGGCGTGGAACTGGCTCCGAGGTTGCGCGGTCTCATCGAACGCATGAGCGAGGAGGCGTGTCGGCTCATGAAGTTGGCCATCGACGCCTATGCCGAATGCAATGCCAGCCTGGGCGTTGCCATCGCTGACATCGACGATCAACTCGACCTGATCCACGGCGACTACATCGAGGCCATCTTCGAGACCCATGCGTCCTCGAATGTGGGGCTCCAGCCCTCGGTGCAGTTGGCGCTCATCGGCCGCTACTACGAGCGCATCGGCGACCATGCCGTGAACATCGGACAGCGGGTGCAGTACATGGCCACCGGCTGGATGCCCGAGCGCACCGGAGTGGCTCGGCTCCAGGCCCGTCGCGCCTTCGCCAGTTCGAGCGTGGAAGTCGAGCCCGAGGCGACCTGATGATCGTCATCGTCGCCGCCCTTCTCGGTGCGCTGATCGCGTCGGTCGTGACTGCGCGACTGTGTCGTCACGCATGGCAGCGTTCGGTGCGGGAGCAGGTTGCGTCACTGATGCAGCGAGGTGGCGCGGAGGTCGTTGCGTCGAAGGACGTCGAGGACCCCTTCGTCGTGCTCGAGCGAGTCGTGCGCTCGGTGGAGGACGACCGATGGGAGGCCGAGATCGATGCGCGCCGCTTGCGCGCCGCTCTCGATGGAGTGCCCCACGCCGTGCTCGTGTTCGATTCGGACGGTGCGGTCGTGGACGCCAATGTGGCTGCCACACCGTTCCTGCAGGCCCGCCACGGCGACGCGCTCGTCGGTGCTGCGGTCGAGGCGTTGGTGGCCGAAGCGTCCGGGTCGGGGTCCGCTTCCACCACCATCGAACTGTTCGGGCCGCCCCGACGCGTGGTGGAGGTGGTGGCGGTCCGCATCGGTGATCAGGTCTCGGGCGGGGTGGTGGCCACGGTGGGCGACGTCACCGATCGGCGCCTGCTCGAGGAGGTGCGCACCGATCTGGTGGCCAATCTCAGTCACGAACTCAAGACCCCGGTGGGTGCCATCTGCCTGTTGGCCGAGACCATCGAAGGGGAGACCGACCCCGAGGCTCTCGCCCGACTCAGTGGCCGCGTCCATCTCGAGGCCATGCGCCTGGCCTCCACTGTCGACGACCTGCTCGACCTGTCCCGGATCGAGTCGATCGGTGGGCATGGTGGCGGTTCGGTCGATCTCGCCGAGGTGGTGGCTGAGGTCGTCGACCGATCATCGTCCACTGCTCGACGCGCCGGGGTGGATGTGCAGGTCGATCCGATCGTCGGGACGTGCGTGGTCCCCGGCGATCGGGTGCAGGTCGTCTCGGCGGTGGCCAATCTCGTGGACAATGCCGTCAAGTATTCCGATCCCGGTTCGACGGTCCACATCGCCGTGGGTGTGGACATCGCCGACGCCGAGGCTCGCATCGTGGTCGCCGATGAAGGGATCGGCATTCCGTCGCGGGATCTCGATCGCATCTTCGAGCGCTTCTATCGAGTTGATCAGGCTCGTCGCCGACAGACCGGAGGCAGTGGTCTCGGACTGGCCATCGTGCGCCATGTCGTGGCCAATCACGGCGGACGTCTGGATGTGAGGTCACGACTGGGCGAGGGTTCCACCTTCACCATGACGCTGCCGTCCACACCGGCGGCCCCGGTGTCCCATGTCGAACCATCGGTCGGGACCGTCTGAGCTATGGCCGTCTCGACCACCGTGCTCGTCGTCGAGGACGAGGACTCCTTCGTGGAGGCCCTGGAGATCGGACTGGCCCGTGAGGGATTCGTCGTGGCCGTGGCCCGGGATGGCGCCGAGGCCCTCGACATGTTCGACTCAGTCGCCCCCGACCTGGTGCTGCTCGACGTGATGCTGCCCAAGGTCTCCGGCATCGACGTGTGTCGGGAACTGCGGGCCCGCTCCTCGGTGCCCATCATCATGGTCACGGCCAAGGGTGCCGAGATCGATACGGTCGTCGGACTCGAGGTGGGCGCCGACGACTACGTGACCAAGCCCTACCGCATGCGCGAACTTGTGGCCCGCATGCGCGCCGCGCTGCGTCGAAAGGGGATGGAACGTCCGATGCCGGTTCAGTCACCTCACCACGCCGATGTCGTCGAGGTGGGTGAGGTGGCCATCGACCACGATCGTCATGAGGTCACCGTCCGTGGGCAGGCGGTGAGTCTTCCGCTCAAGGAGTTCGAGTTGTTGTCATTGCTCCTGGCCAATGCCGGTCGGGTGCTCACCCGCGACGTACTCATCGATCGGGTGTGGGGGAGTGACTACGTGGGCGACACCAAGACCCTCGATGTCCACATCAAGCGTCTGCGCTCCAAGATCGAGGACGACCCTCGTCGACCCGAGCGGATCGTCACCATCCGGGGTCTCGGGTACAAGTTCGACGTTCCCCGTCCCTGACCACGTTGACCGCGGCCACGGGCACACCCGCCGGAGCGGCCGGGCCCGTACGATGATTCCGTGAGCGCCGCCACCCCGCGTCCGGCGGGCCGCCGGAGCCCGGTTGCCGACCCGGCCGCCCGGGACCCGCGCCGTCCGTGGGCCCCGTCACCGTTCACGAGATTGGCCCGGGCCCATGCCGCCTCGGTGGCCGGCGATGCGCTGTTCGCCATCGGGTTGGCCGGCTCGGTGTTCTTCTCCCTCGACTTCACCTCGGCCCGTTGGCGGGTGGCGCTCTATCTGTTGCTCACCATCGCCCCGTTCGCCATCGCGGCGCCGCTCATCGGCCCGGCGATCGATCGCATAAAGGGCGGTCGTCGCTGGATCATCGTCGGCTCGATGGTGGCCAGGGCCGTGCTCGCCTTCTTCGTGGTTCGCCACATGGACACCCTCCTCTTCTATCCGGAGGCGTTCGGCATGCTCGTCATGCAGAAGATCTATTCGATCTCGAAGAGCGCAGTCGTTCCCAGCACCGTGCACAGCGATGAGGAACTGGTTCGCGCCAATTCGCAGCTCACCACGTTGTCCTCGATCGCCGTGGTGGTGGCCGCTGTGCCCGGTGGGATCCTCTACGCCATCGGAGGCGGTGAGGCCACTGTGGCGCTCGGTGCGATCGTCTTCGCCATCGGTGTGGTGCTGTCGCTGCAGTTGCCGCCCACCAGGGTGGCGATGCAGCCCGCCGACGAACTCGAGCGTCTCGAACTGCGCAGCGCCGGCATCCTCCACGCCTCCAACGCCATGGGCCTGCTGCGCGGCGTGGTGGGCTTCCTGGCCTTCATGCTCGCCTTCGATCTGAAACAGGCGGGATCCCCGCTGTGGGAACTGGGATTCGTGGCCGCCACTGCACAGTTCGGGTTCTTCGTCGGCTCGCTGCTGGTGCCGAGATTGCGTCGATTCACCACTGAGGAACGCATCGTGCTCAGCAGTCTGCTCGTCACCACCGTCGGCGGCCTGCTCACCGCAGCCATCGGCGGGCTGGCGGGCATGGCGCTGCTGTCGATGCTCGTCGGCATGACGAGTTGTTCGGCCAAGCAGTCGTTCGACGCCATAGTGCAGCGAGATGCTCCCGACGCCAACCGTGGACGGTCCTTCGCTCGATTCGAGACCCGATTCCAACTGTTGTGGGTCATCGGCGCTCTGCTCCCCGTCATCGTGCCCATCCCGGCCCCCACCGGTTTCGCGCTGATCGCCGTCGCCACGGCCGTCGCCGCCGTCGTCTATCTCCTCGGGATGCGGAACCTGCGTGCCGGTCGTCTCCCCACGCCGCGGCGCGGTGTGTTGCGCCGGCGCGTCGTGGTGGACGAGCGTCATCCCTCGGCCCGCGAGGACACGACGATCATCCAGGGCTTCGCGCCACCGTTCGTTCCCGTCGGTGGTGACGATCCCACGATGAACGACACCTCGCGGCCCGATCCCGCTCGTCGATGGATGCGGGCCCCCGTCGACGGCGATCCCACCACCTCGTTCGGCGAGCCACCGTCGTCACCGTCACCGTCACCGTCGTCGCCGCGGCCTCCCCGCGTGTCCGGCGAGCGACCCCCGAGTCGACGGACACGGGGACGTCGATTGTTCGACGACGAGGCGTGGGAGGACCCCCCCGACGACGGCATCCGGCCGCCGTTCTGACGTCGACGTCGTCGACGGTCGCGACCGGACTCAGTCGGGCAGGTCGATCCGGGCCAGCCACAGCCCCGGCGCATCGATCTCGGCCGGGGTGGGCAGTGTGCGCTCCGACTCCCACAGTCGCACCAGTCCGTCGGCACCGGCCCGTTCGGCCACGCCCTCGATGAACGACCGTCCGCGGTCGTAGGTGGCCTGGGTCAGTTCGAGACCGAACAGTCGCTCCACGAAGCGGTCGGCATCGGAGGACTCGACGCGTCGTCGCCGTACCGCCTCGGCGATCATCGTCGAACTGGTCAGCAACGGCGAGGTGGCGGTGTCGACGAGGTGATCGACCCAACCGACGATGGCGGCCACCAGCGCCTCGAGTCGGGGGAGCAACACGAGTTGCGCCGGTGAGCGAATGGCGCCGAGCAGCAACTCTGGATCGCCGAAGGTCGATTCCATCGACATCGACGAGGGATCGGACAGGTCGAACGAGGACAGTCTCTCCTCCAGGGCCGAGGGATCGGGTTCGAATCCCGAGGCGTACTCGGCCAGCATCGAGTCGAGGGCGAC